>NZ_MULM01000175.1:0-131513 GCF_002029345.1 Pseudomonas sp. VI4.1 | reverse complement strand
CATCGAACCCGCGGCTACCAGCAATCGCCAGGCGCGCGAGCGGGCCCAGGCCGCGAGCCGCGACCTGGACCAACAACCGCAGGTGCGCGAACGGGCGCAAGCCAGTGCGCAGGCGCGCCAAGATACCCAGGCCAACGCGCAGAGCGCGAGCAGGCGCAGGCCAATGTACAGGCGCGTCAAAATACTCAAGCCGGTGCGCAAAAGCGCGAGCAGGCGCAAGCCGGTGCGCAGGCGCGCCAGAAGACTCAGGCCGGTGCGCAGCAGCGCCAGGGCACGCCAGACAATCCAAAGGTCCGCCAGCAAGCGCGTCAGCAACAGGCCAGCACCCAAGGGCCGCGCAACAATGCCTTCGCCGGCGCCAGCAACCCCTCGCAATCGCGATTGCAAGCCAGCCGCGGCCAGGCCAGTCACGTTTCCGCCAGTCGGCCGCGCGCGGAGCGCGCCAGTGGTCATACCGTACAACGCCCGGCCCGGGCACCGTCCCGGGGCGGTGGCAATCGGCGCTGACAGGAGACTCGCCATGAAGGCTGCTTTGCGTATTTTCCCGATTAACGCTGCTGGCGATCCTGGCCCTGGACGCGCGCGCGCAGCAGGCCTTTCCCAGTCCGGATGCCGCCGCCGAGGCCCTGGTCGCCGCGCTCGGCACCCGACAGGCCGATCAAGCACGCCTCGCGGCCCTGCTCGGGGCTGACTGGCGCGCCTATATACCGCTCGAAGGCATCGACCGCGGACGATGTTCGATGCTTCCTCACCCACTACCGGGAACAACACAGCATCCGGCCCGACGGGCAAGGCCAGGCGCACCTGGTGGTCGGCACCGACCCCTGGACCTTGCCGCTGCCGATCATGCAGGGCAAACATGGCTGGGCCTTCAACGCCAAGGCCGGTGGCGAGGAGATCCGCGAGCGTCGCATCGGTCGCAACGAACTGGCCACCGTGCAATCGGCGTTGGCCTACTACGATGCCCAGATGGACTACGCCGCGGTCGATCGCGACGGCGACGGCGTGCTCGAGTACGCGCAAAAATTCATCAGCAGCAACGGCAAGCATGATGGCCTGTATTGGGCCGAGGAGCCCGGGATGGAACAGAGTCCGCTCGGCCCTTTGTTCGGCGACGCCAAACCCGGCGACGACTGGCATGGCTATCAGTACCGTATCCTCGACGCGCAGGGACCCTCGGCGCCGGGCGGCGCCTACAGCTACAAGCTCGGCGACAACATGAGCCGCGGCTTTGCCCTGGTCGCCTGGCCGGCGAAGTACGGCGACAGCGGCGTAATGAGCTTCATGATCAGCCACGAGGGCGAGCTGTTCCAGAAAGACCAGGGCCCGGACAGCGCGAAACTGTCGACGTCCATGCACCGCTTCGATCCCGACAGCAGCTGGAGCGATGTCGATGAGCAACCCGGGCTTTGAGCGCGGTGGCGGGAATGCCCCCTGACGGCGTGCTCAGCCATCGCCTGGTAGCCTGCCAGGCCCACCGGGCTCAAGTACCCGTTTGGCCCTGCTCATGCCCACGTTTGACCGAGCCGCTCCAGACCGGACTTTTGCAGATCCTGCGGACTCATCACAATACGGAACTTGCAACTGGCGTTGAAGTTGAGAAAAAAGGGTTCCGCTAAAGCCGGGATATCGGAAGGGTCTTGCACGTCGACCAGAAAGATCCCGCCGCGCATGCCATCCTGCTCGGTAAAGTACGCCGCCTCCGGCTTGATGCTCTGCAGAATACGCTCGATAACCTTGCCCACCTCCCCGGCTTTGACAAGGGTGTTGAAGGGTTCATTAGGGCACTCGACCATAAGTAACATCTTCATCATTCGATCCTCTGTTCAACGTGCAACCCTATCGCCAGATCGCGGCTTCTGGCGCTCATGCCGCCAGCGTCGCGGTACCTGTCGTCAAGAATAGCCAAGCACGAGCCAACCCTCGTGCAGGGTTACGGGCGGTCATCAGGCAGGGTCGGGGAAGACGGCGCGAGGGAAAGCGGGATCAGCGCCGGGGGATTGCCAAATGGAATTGCCCTGTAGGAGCGAGCTTGCTCGCGATGGACGTCAACGATACCGCGTTAATTCTGGATAAACGCGTCGTCCTCGAGACCATCGCGAGCAAGCTCGCTCCTACAGAAAAGCGCGAGGCTGATTACGCGAACTTGATGGTGCCGCCCGGGATATCGTCTCGAGCCAAGCGCAAATCGCAGGCGTCCTGATTGAGCTGGTGAATCAGGTTGAGCAACCGCTGGCGCAACAGTTCGTCTTTGAGTTGCTCGGCTGCGCGCATGATATCCAGCGCGGCGTTCTCATTGTTGCTGGCGACGGAGTCGAGCAGTTTGCGCATGCTCCTTGATGGCCGATTCATCTGTTGCCTCCCTGGTTTTGATAGACGCGAATCATAGGGGGCGAATGTTTCGGCAATGTTACTCCTCGGAACGCCCCGTGGCGTCACGATCGCGCTCGTAGTGCCTGGTGAGCGCAAACGGCGGCAACCAGGACTCGCGACGCACGGTCCAGCTTTCGTAAGTGGGCCTCAGTTGGTCAGGGGCATCCAGGGATCCCAGGTTCACTTCGATTTCGTCGCCGGTGCGGGCGAACACCGATGAGCCGCAGCGGGGGCAAAAATACCGCCCGGCATAGTCACGTGTTTCGCCCTCGATCGTCACCGCGGCCTGCGGGAAGATCGCCGAAGCGTGAAAAAGCGCCCCATGGTGCTTGCGGCAATCGAGACAGTGACAAAGGCCGACCCGGTAGGGGCGCCCTGTCGCCTCGATCCGGACGTTGCCGCACAGGCAACCGCCGGTGAATCGATCCATGCTGCGTCTCCTCTGGAATCAGGCGATCAACCCACCCCGCCGGCCCATGAACAAGGCTGCCCGCGGCCCAGGCAAACGCTGATCAGCCTTTTACAGCCGCTTCGATCGCAGCGATGTCGATCTTGCGCATCTGCATCATGGCGTCGAATGCGCGCTTGGCCACTGCTTGATCGGGGTTGGTCACCGCGCTCGTCAGCACCCGTGGCGAGATCTGCCATGACAGTCCCCACTTGTCCTTGCACCAGCCGCAGGCACTTTCCTGGCCGCCGTTACCGACGATCGCGTTCCACAAGCGGTCCGTTTCGGCCTGGTCATCGGTCGCCACCTGGAACGAAAACGCCTCGTTGTGCTTGAACGCCGAGCCCCCGTTGAGTCCGACACAAGGGATGCCCATCACCGTGAAATCGACCGTCAACACATCGCCCTGCTTGCCCGCCGGATAGTCGCCAGGCGCGCGATGGACGGCGCCCACGGCGCTGTCGGGAAACGTCTTCGCATAGAACGTCGCAGCGTCCAGTGCGGTGCCGTCGTACCAGAGACAAATCGTATTCTTGCTGAGCATCCTGGTTCTCCAGAATCGGGAGTGAGATAGGCAGTCTAGCAGCCCAGGCAACGAGCACAGCTTTGCAGGCACCTGTGGACGGTCCTGGAGATCTGGCCTCAATCGCATACGTTATGCCGACGGTCTGGTGGCACGCCGGATACCTGTCGAGTGGTGTTGGCGGGGTGTCGAAATTAATCGCCAGCGCGATCAACCCGTGCTCAGGACCAACGACCTCGCACGACCAGCCCCAGCAATTCTCGATGCCCGCTGACGCCGGTTTTTCGATAAAGCCGCTTGATGTAGGTAGCGGCGCTTGAGCGCTGGATGCCCATCAGGGGCGCGATGTCTTCCGCCCCCAGGCCACTGAGCAAATGCCTGAGCAGTTCACGGTCCCGACGAGTCAGTTCAGGATAAAGTTGCTCAACCCGTTGACTCAGCAAAGACGGCATCTGATTGGCTTCGATATAGGCACGATAGTGCAAGCGCGTGACTTGAATCAGTAACGGCGCAACCGACTCGATAAATTCGATTTCGCGCTGATTGAAGTTGCCGTGCTCGCGCCCTCGATAGAAGTTGATCGACAGCCAGCCCCCGCCCTCCTCCTGATGATTGAGCAAGGCCATGCGTTGGGAGATTTGCGGCTGCTCATAGCAGACTCGACGATAGTCACGATGGGTGATGTCTTCGACCGACTGCAGCTGCGCCAGGATTCGTGCACCTCCGTATTTCGCCTTGTGACCGAGCATCGCCTGGCGGTTGCCATCCAGGCTGTGAAAACGCTCGACATAATCCCGGGAAATACGCGATATCTGCACCAGTCTGGCCTGGTCGGAGCACGACAACACCTGCGGTTCCTGGCCCTCGGGATAAGCGAACACAGTGCATTGAGCCAGCGGCATTACCCCGCGCACCAGCGTCAGTAACTCAGCCGCCAGCCAGGTCCGGCAGTCCTCGCCCACCCGAGCCAACAGATGGGCGATTTGTCCCGTCGTCAACGGGACCTGGTGGTAAACGGTGGTGAGCGGCCAGTGGTTCATTCAGGGATCAATTCGCGCGTTGAAGATTGGCGTTCGTGGGGCAGTGCCCGCACCAGTATGGCAGCTACCAGTAACAGCAGCGCCGCGTACAGACAACCGGCCGTATAGGTATGGGTCAGGTCTTTGAGCCAGCCGACCACCAGGGGGTTGAGAGCCGACCCCAGATTACCCACGGCGTTGATCACCGCGATACCCACTGCCCGGGCTTGAAAACTCAATGAGCGATCCGGCAGGGTCCAGAAAATCGACATGGCCGTGTAGGAACCCGTCGCCGCCATGCAGACCCCGGCCAGTTGCACGATCGGCTCGCTCGACAGGGCCGTGCAGCACCAGCCCGCAGCGGCCATCAGCATCGGCAGCGCCAGGTGCCAGCGCCGTTCCTGGGTCAGGTCCGAATGTCGACCCCAGAGGAGCATGCCCACAATGGTGCAAACCTGAGGAATGGCCGACAACAATCCGATCAGCGTATTGCTCTGTCCAGCGCTGAAACTCTTGACGATCAACGGCGTCCAGACCGCGATCATCGCCAGGGTGTTGACCAGGCAAAAGTACACCAGACAGAACAGCAGCACCGCTGGCGACAGCAACTCGCGTCCCCAGTGAGCATGGGGGGAAGGTGCCTGGCGGTCCTGCTCCAGCAACTCGGCCAGCTGCAGTTTCTCATCGTCGCTCAGCCAGCGTGCCTGGCGCGGCTTATCGTCCAGATAACCGTACACCGCCAGGCCGAGTACGACGCTGGGCAATCCTTCGAGAAGAAACAGCCATTGCCAGCCTGCGAGTCCCCAATGGCCATCCAGGCCCAAAATGGCGCCGGACAAGACCGAACCAAAGCCCGCGGTAAACGGCATGGCGATCATGAACAGCGCATTGGCCCGGGCCCGGTACGCCGCCGGAAACCAGAACGTCATGTACAGCAGTACACCAGGCAGAAACCCTGCCTCGGTGATGCCTACCAACGCACGCAACCAATACAGGCTGGCTGCGTCATGGGCAAACAGGGTGGCGGTCGACGCCACGCCCCAGGCAATCATCAGGCTGCCGATCCAGCGCCGGGCGCCAAGTTTCGCCAGGACCATGTTGCTGGGGATGCCGCACGCAATGTAGGCCAGGTAGAAAATCGTGGTTGCCATGCCGAACTGGGTACTGCTCAACCCCAGGTCGTCCATCATCGTCAGCCCGGCAAACCCGATATTGATACGGTCCAGAAATGAAAAAACGAAGCAGATGAACAGAAACCACAGCAGGCGTTTCGAGACTTTGGCGATGACCGGCGGATGAGCGCCGACCACCTCGCCAGGGGTCACAGCAGGACGGGATGGCATAGGGTGATCCTGTTTTTGTAATTATTGGCTGAAACCAGGTGTTACAGGTCCTGCACGGCGCACTCGACCAGCGCGTCGAAACGCTCGGCATCGTTCAGTGCCTCGGCCGCCAGCAGCGCCAATTTGACCAGGAACAACTCGATGTCGTTACCCGTATGGTCGATCGCCTCGGCGAGCCGATCGTAGACGCGCTCCAGGTCTGCCACATTCATCGACTGGCTCATGCTTGGTGACTCCTGTTGTGGCCAAGGGCCTGGTTTAATCCATGGCGCAAACGCTCGCCATCCAGATGCAGCCAGCGGGCGCAGACATGCTGGTCCGGGCGTGCCAGGTACGCGGCGCCTGCGTGCTGCACGCCATAACGCGTGCTGAACAGACCGTCGGTATCTGGCAGCGTCAGGTCGGCGCGTTGCACCTGACTGACGCCGTTCATGACGATCGCGATCACTTGTATCGGCAGCCCCTGACGGCGCAGCGCCTGGACCTGGGCATCGACGTCGGCATCAAGTCCCGCCGAGTCAGTGAAGCAAATCAGATGGAAGGCAGGCGCCAGCTCGTCGAACAAATAGCGCTGCTCGGCCAGGCGAACATTGAGCAACGGCGCACCGTTGCGCGGCCCCCCCGGTGAACAGCAGGTTATCGTCGGCCACCGCGTTAAGTTGCGAATCGGCGTAGTCGTGAGCCCTTGAGGTCCGCCAGTGATACAACGGGCGCACGAACTCCCGAGTCAATGACAGCGACAGCACCGCATCACGTAACAGTCGATAGCCGCGAGTGGGAGGCGCCATGAACCGCGTGCTCTTGCCCGCCTCCTCAATGATTTCCCGAGCAGCCTTGACTCGCTCGTCACTGTAGGAAGCCAGCAGCCCGGCACCGGCCAGGCCTTTGATGTGCAGGGCCAGTTTCCAGCCCAGGTCGTGACAATCCTGGAACCCGGTATTGGCACCGCGCACGCCGAAAATCGGTAACAGGTGCGCCGCGTCTCCGGCAAAAATCACGCGGTCATTGATGTACTGCGCCAGGGTCAGCGCCCGGGCTGAATACACCGAACTCCAATCCAGCTCCCAAACCGGGTTCTCGACGCCGAGCATCGCCAATTGCGCATCGATACGCTCACGCAACGAGTCGGGGTGCAGCGCCTGCTCGGGCGTTTCGTCCACGGGCAACTGGTAATCGATGCGCCAGATATCGCCGGGCTCGCGGTGCATCAACACGGTGTTGCCGGGATTCCAGGAGGGATCGAAAAATGCCAGGCGTTCAGTCGGCAGATCGAGCTTGATGCGGATGTCGGCAATCACGAACCGCCCTTCATAGGACGCCCCTTCAAGCTTGAGCCCCAGCAACGAGCGCAGTCCGGATCGGGCGCCATCAGCGGCCACCACCCAATCGGCCTCCAGGCTATAGGTATCGCCCGGGGTATCGACTTGCAACACCGCATGGTCGACGCCTTGCTCGATATCGATGACTTTATTGCCCCAACGCACTTCGATCAGCGGCTGTGCCTGGGCGGCCTCCACCAGATGTTGCTCGAGGTACTGCTGTTGCAAGTTGGTCATCGGCGCAAAACGATCGTGCGGATCGACCGGTGCCTCCATACGGAAAACCCGCTGGCCGCGGTAGTAGGAGTTGCCGAAACGCCAGGGCAGCCCCTGCCCGGTCACCGCTTCCGACACCCCCACTTGCTGGAAAATCTCCATGGAACGGCGAGTGAAGACAATCGCGCGACTGCCTTCACAGACTTGCTGCTCAGCCGCCAGTACGGTCGTTCGGACACCGTAGCGTGCCAGTTCGAGCGCCAGCGTCAGGCCAATGGGGCCGGCGCCCACAATCACCACGGGCGAGCGATTGAGGATGCCTTGAGACGGCACGAAAGCAGGATAAACCTGATAGGGAAAATACAGGGATTGATGGGGTACGACTTGAGGCTGATGCATGGTCCGGTGGCTCCCGGTTTATTGTTTTTTCGGGGACAGGTTTTGTCTCGGGCCACTCTAAATCCAGGCGCGCAGGGGGATGTCCCCTGGAAGGGACATGTTGCTGGCGCCCGCCAGCCATACCTCTCAGGTATCGTGCGGCACCCAAACGATATTAGACCCTGGCGAGCCCCACACTTAGCCTGTGACTCGGCAGGCTCTGCCTGCGCGAAAAAAACAACAATAATGCCCTTTGAGAGGAGTCGCCATGAGCACTCGCTATTCCATTCCCGAGTTGATCGACAGTACTCGACTCAGCGCTTTTCAGTGGCGAGTCTTTGTCCTGTGTTTTCTGGTGGCCATCCTGGATGGATTCGATACCCAGGCGATTGCCTTCACCGGCCCCTCGATCATCCAGGCCTTCGGACTGGGAGCCGGAGCGTTGGCGCCGATCCTGACAGCAGGCATTGTCGGCATGGTGCTCGGGGCAATGGCATTGGGCTTGCTGGGCGATAAATTTGGTCGACGACCGACGATTATCGGCTCGGTAGCCTTGTTTGGCGTGGCGTCCCTGGCGACCGCATTCGCCCAGACGACCGAGCAGATCCTGGTGCTGCGATTTATCGCCGGGCTGGGCATGGGCGGCGCAACACCCGTTGTCCTGTCGCTGGCGGCCGAGTACGGCAGCGCCAGGCATCGTGGCACGATCATGACCACGGTGTTACTGGGCTTGCCCGCTGGGGCCATTCTTGGAGGATTGTTGGCCGCCAGGATGTTGCCCTCGATCGGTTGGCAAGGCATCTTTGCCGTCGGTGGTATCGTGCCGCTGGCGCTGGTGGTGATATTGATGTTCGCACTGCCGGAGTCGTTGCATTTCCTGGCCAGGCACCGAGCAGTGATCGGTCGTCAAAAGATTGAGCGAATCGTCGCCAGAATCACCAAACGCCCAGTGTCTCCCGACAATACTTACAGTGTCCCGGAGATGGACGTAAAAACCAGAGTGACCTCCTTGTTCAGTGGTGGCCTGGCGCGTAATACCTTTGGCATATGGACGGTCTATCTCTTTAACTGGGTTGCCTGGTTCATGTTTCTCTCCTGGCTGCCCACCGTTCTCAAAGCCACCGGATTACCAGCGGAACAGGCACCCATGGGGACGGTTGCGGTCAACGCGGTGTTTGTCGTGTGTGCCATTCCACTCTCGATCATCCTGCCCAAGATCAACACCCGGCTGTTGTTGCTGGTCCTGTTTCTCTTCGGCATTGTCCTGTGCATTGGACTGGCCAACAGTGGCAACAACTGGACACTGGTATTCATCCTCGCCGGCTGCGCGGGCTTGGGCATTGGCGGTCAGCAAATCGTGTTGAACTACATGGTTGCCCAGGCCTATCCGACTGCCTTGCGTGCCACGGCAACCGGCTGGGCGATTGCGCTGGGTCGGGTGGGCGCCATTATCGGATCGGCCAGCGGTGGCTGGTTTCTCGAACATGGTGGTCCTGCGGGCTATTACTCGGCGCTGATCGTGCCATTGGTGATTGCGGCGGCAGGGCTCATGATCATTCGCACCCAACCCGAGGCCATGGAAAGTCAGCCACTCGCCGTGCATTGAGCATCAGTAGCAGCCCGCATGGCTGGCAAAAACTACCCCAACTGTGCCTGAATCTTTCGCACGACTCCCTGCATCGCCGGTAAATACCGGCGAGCGGCTTCCTCGATGGGTATCGCCTTGGCGATGTAGAAAGGTAATCAGGAACAGTACTCAGACTTTTGATCGTCGATCAGACGCAGCGCGGCTTCCCAGGCCAGGAGATGAAGATTATCGCGAATTTCATCGGCTGACTGCCTGGCGGTGAGCTCACATACCTCTTTGGCGGGGACGCGCAAACGTTGCCCGCCAGTCAAGGCAGCCACCTGAGCTTGACAAGCTCGCTCGAGAAAATAGATCTGATTGAAGGCTTCGGCAATAGAGCCTCCTACAGCCAACAACCCATGGTTTCTGAGAATCATTGCCATGTTTGAACCCAGATCAGTGACAAGTCTCGGGCATTCAGCAGGGTTGAGCGCGATGCCTTCATAATCATGATAACTGAGGCAGCCATAGAACTTTAATGCATGCTGTGTAATCGGCAGCAGACCTTCCTCTTGAGCGGCTACTGCCATGCCCGCCGAGGTATGGGTATGCACGATGCAAACAGCATCATGGCGAGCGCCGTGAATAGCTGAGTGGATGTTAAAACCAGCCTTGTTGACCGCCCCTGCAGCATGCAGCTGATCTACGATATCGCCGCCGATATCAATCCTGACCAGGTCAGATGCTTTCATCTCGTGGAACAGGACACCATAGCGATTGATGAGAAACAGTCCTTCATTGCCTGGCGCGCGCACCGAAATATGGGTGTCGATCAGGTCCGTCATTCGAAAATGAGCGAGCAATCGATAAAGGGCTGCCAGTTCGCATCGGACACTCCATTCAGCGTTGGATATGAAAGCATGGGGACTTGCAACATTAAACATAAGTTCCACCTAAGCAAACAAACAGAATGCGCAACAAAAATAAAAGAAACCAAACTCAAGACAAAAAAAATCCCTGCACTATCACTTAAGATTGCCAAGGTGTTGCTGCGGACAAATTAGAAGTTGTAAGCTTCCTTGATTCTTTTCCAGGAATCGCCTATATGAAACCGTAGCGATTCAATGATGGCTTGCTCATCCTTGGTGCGAAACGCCTCGACAATAGGCCAATGATCCGCTGCCGCATCTTCCAGACTTGCAAATCGATGTTCAACCAGGCTGATCGAAATCTGGATTTCTGCATAGATATTTGAAAAAGCCCGAATGGTCTGTGTGTTTCTCGACAACTCGCAAATTCGCTGGTGGAACGCGATGTCGCGTTCGACAAGGTCCATTTCACGCCCTGTTTTTGCCGCTGATTCCATCTGGCCGACGATTGCAGCCAAACCCTCGATATCCTCGTCGGTGAGGTAGGGAAATGCCTGACGAACCGCAAACTCCTCCAAAGCCAGCCGGAATGAGAAAATATCCTGGATGTCCGACTCCGAAAACGAACGGACAAAAGTGCCTCGCCGTGGGCTGGAGATAAGCAAGCCGCGCTCTTCCAGCTTGCGGATCGCCTCCCGGATCGGGTTACGGCTGATCTTCAACGTCCGCGCCAACTCAGCCTCATTAACACGCTGCCCCCCTTTCAGCTGGCCGCTGACCAGCAGCTTGTACAGATACTCGGTCACCTGCTCCGACAAGCTTTTACTGTCGACAACCGGTGCCGGGAACGATCCTGGCTCGCTCGTAGGGACGTTTGAAACTGAGGATGGAAACTGATTCATCTGAAGTTGATCCGCTATGTCTTCGATGTAGATAACGATCGTGGTCGAACTGAATCGCGTTACAGATTGCGCACTGTCGACTGTGGACAGTTAGCTTGCCTTTTTATCCCCCCCCTGTCAATTCAAGTAGTCGGTGTCACGTAGGCCCCTTAAATAGTAAGAAGCCTACGCAACAACAATCAATTTACTTTGCTGATACTTGGGCTAGTTACCCCTTGACGCTTTGATAGTAGACGCATTACCGCGTAGGCAACAATGGCTGTCGCGGGCGCTGAAAATGTTGCCAACAGGCCTGTGCAGTTCATAAGGATTATGCCCACGACGGAGGCAACCAACCACGCAGTCAACCCGCAATAGTTTACCGTTTTGCACGGAACATCCGAGATACCGCCATCCGCCAACCTGCGAACCTCAATGATTCTCGACAGGGCGACACCCACCCAGGCGACAACGATAATCCCTTGGTACGCGAGCGCTTCCAACAGATACTTGAAGACATCGGCGAGCATGAGGACAAACACCAATACACCTACAACGACAGCCCACCAGCCCCATTTCCAGCCAATGCCAAAGAACTGCCCTATTGTTTTCAGATTGCTGGTAGCGACGAAGTAGTTAGCTGAGTTGATTCGGGTCTGTGTTGCCCATACAAAGACCAGTCCCCAGAACCCAAGTAAACTCAGAATGGCCAGCACTACAGAAATTTCACTGATCTTCTCGATGCTTGGCACAGAGCTGACCAGATAGATACCACACGCCCCATTGATGACTATCGTCACAAAGTAAAATAAAAAGCCGAAATTCCATTTACTGTGAAACGCCTCGTCGGAAGGCTTGCCAAACTTCGCATACTCATAGGCGAAGAGCATGAGGACCCAGATGCCCATGTAGTACACAAAGCAGTTCCACCAGCCGTAAGGGGATGGTTCGGCGGGTCCAAAGGTCATCCAATTGGTTGAGTAGCCATATTCGGATATGGAGATACACACGGCTGCGACAAGGCCTATGACGTAGACCGGTAGCAACACACCATTGAGCTTGTCGAGCCAGACCTGGATTTTCCCCAACACCAACGGGACGCTATAGGCCACGACGATCAGAGCGGCGACTGTGTGATTGATCGAGGGGAAGAGATGGTTGATCGCAAGCGCGATGACAGACCCTTCGAATACAGCGTAATAAATGGCGGTAGCCCCGAGGATGATCGCAGCGAGCACGGCCCCTTTTGAGCCGAAAAGCTCTACTGAGAAGGAGGTCACCGAATGACCTGTTTTAATGGCGTGACGGGCCATCAGGGAGGTGATGACGCCATAGGAAATGACCGAAAGGAGCATTCCCGTAATCGCATTGAACGTTCCGTATTCCAAAGCAAGTGCGCCGCCTACAATAATGTAGAACATTGCACTGCACACTGCCCACCACGCCATGGACAGCGATACTTTATTAATACGCTCGTCAAGTCGCACCACGGCCACAGGTTGCCCTGCGCCGCCGTTACTTTTAATTGGGCCCGCCATTTTTTATTACTCCAGTGATAGAAGGAGGTGTTTAAAACACGTTTTTTGGGCAGAACGACTACTTAAATGTTTCTTCAGGAATGCTCAAGCGTATATTTATTATTTGTGCGAGTACGGTTTTCGAGAGAATATCGTTTCGATCAAGGGGGTAAAGCTTTCAAGACTCAAGGTATCGTACTCCGGGTCGAACGAAGGACAATCCCATTCACGACAGAATTTGTCGCACTCATCAAACCAAGGATGCCCACGAAATTTCTCGCGAGTATTTTTGTCCCACCCCAGGTTCTCCCAGTAATAAAACCCTTGGAAGACGTCGTGATTAAGTACAATCCAATGGGTTTTTTCGGACACATAAGGCTTAATCAGCGCACCCGCCAATTCGGCATGGTTGTACAGTGCGAGTGTGTCACCAATATCATGGACTAGCGCAGCCAGAACCATTTCATCATCGGCGCCGTCACGCTTCGCCCGAGTGGCCGTCTGCAGCGAATGCTGCAGTCGGTCAATCTGGTAGGGCTGCTCACCCTGCCCCAGGAGTTGCAGGTGTTTGATCACCAGCTCAGGCATATGTTTATGTTCGTCGGTTTCGAAAGAGGAAATCAGCTTCCAATCTTCGGGTTTCATCTGGTCAATACTTTTGAAGTTAGCCTTTTCCATCTTTTTTCCTATCCATCGGACGGGGCTGTAACAGCCCCGCCGAATATTTTTACTTCGAAGCGCGCCGCTGCTGACGCTCAGCGCTCCATTTAACACACCAGTCGGAACAGAATTCCTTGCCGTCGACTTTAACCTTCGTCGGCGCATCCTGTTCGTAGATCAGGACGCCGCAGTTAGCGCATTTCACGTAACGTTCGATGTAGAGACCGTTTTCTGAGAATTTCATCTTCAGTTCCCCGTGTATCCGTAATTCGACCTTGCAGATTCGAGTGAGATATAGCCATCGCGCAGATCGCGTTCGACGGACTCCGGCGCTCGTTTTTTCGGACTGCCGAAGCCGCCACCACCCGGGGTGATCAACTTGACCCGATCCCCTTCATGGATGTCGACGTTCGAATAACGGCTCGTGGAAATCTTCCCGTACGCTTCGCACATCGTTTCCCACTTGTGTGAACCATTTTTCTGGACAAGGGTGGCACCACAGCCACCTTCCAGACCGCCGTCCAAGCCCCAGGGCTTGGTGAAATGACGGTCGGTCATTTGCGAAACAGTGATGGTTTCATTCAGGCAAAGCATTTGTTTGGTGTAACCCAACCCCCCTCGGAATTCGCCTGCACCGCCGGAGTCCGCATCCAGAGCGAGACACTCGACACGCCATGGGAACCGGGTCTCGAAGACTTCGACAGGCGTGGTACGACAGTTGCCGTTGATCGAGTCGACAGCGTCGTTCCCATCTGCGAAAGCGCGCCCGCCCCAGCCCACGGTTTCCAGGTCATAACAGGCGAAGTATTCGCCGCTGGCTGCATCCACACCGCCGAATACGAAGTTGCAATGGGTTGCGCCTTCGGCAGCCATGACTCGATTGGGAACCGCGGTTGCCATGGCGCCCAGAATTGCGCCGGTGATGCGTGGATGTGTCTCCGTGTTACCCCCGACCGAAGGCGCCGGGAAATCCACGTTCACGATAGTGCCGGGAGGCGAAAGCACTTTGATCGGACGGAAACATCCACTATTGCGCGGTATCGATGGGTCCGTCATATGCAGGACTGCGTTATAGGCAGCTGACGTCGATACCCCTAGTGTTGCATTGATCGGACCACGCGCCTGTGGCGAAGAACCTGTGTAGTCGATGATGATTTGATCGCCACGAACGTGAACTTCCACAGCGATGCGGTAGGTCTTGTTCGGGGTTACACCATCACTCTCCACAGAATCTTCGAAGGAGTAGATACCGTCGGGAATGGCGTCGATTTCGGCTTTCATGCGACGTTCTGCGTAATCGAGCAGGTCGCCAATGATCTGCTGGACATCACTGACGCCGTATTTCTCAAGCACATCGCGCATCTGGCGTTCGCCCAGATCTACAGCTGCAATCAAGGCGCGTAGATCGCCATAGTTGGTCCGGGGTGTACGAACGTTGGCCAGCAACAGCTTCCAGATATCGTTGTTATCGACGCCGGCGGATTTGATCTTCACCGGAGGAACACGCACACCTTCATGGAAGATTTCCGTAGCCTCGCCAGGGAAACCGCCCGGCGCCATGCCACCGACTTCAGCGATATGACCAATAGCGATTGCCCAGCCTTGCAGCTCGCCATGGAAGAAGATTGGCTTGAAGAAGGTGTGTTCAGGCGTGTGGAGGCCGCCACGGTAGGGGTCGTTGTGGAGGATGATGTCGCCTTCTTTGAGGGACACCACGTCGATTTCCTTCAAGCACGACTTCACCAAAAGCGGTATCCCACCAATCATGGCGGGGCAAAAATCGGCGACCGCAATCAGATTGCCCTGCTTGTCGGCCAGACCGCAGGTGAAGTCCAGCGCTTCGTTGAAGATCGTGGAGTAGGAGGTCTTCTGCAGGGTAATTCCCATTTCTCGACAGATCGATACCATCGTCGAGTCGAGAATACTCATCGCTACCATATCCATTACTTGCCCTCCGCGGATTTTGCAGTTACGAGCATGTAGCCGTATTCGTTTACGCGAATTTGCTGATCGGGTCGCAGGATCGTGACCGAGGCACTTTCTTCGATGATCGCCGGTCCTGTGATCACATGGTTCTGGAGCAACGTTTCGCGCTCATACACCGGCGTATCGATCCAACCGCCCTCATAGCGAACCTTGCGACTGGAATTGGCTTTGGCGGGCTTTTCGGCAAGCGCCAGGGTCGCAATGTGCGGTTTCTCGCAAGATGCGATTGCCACCGCTTTGATGGTCACCAGCTCAATGGTTTCGCCAGGCGTGGAGAAGCCAAACCGGGCCTGGTGAATCTCATGGAATTTCTGCCACAACCGGGCTGCAGACTCGGTATCGATCGATGCCTCGTCCACCGGCAGTTCCAGTCCATGATTCTGACCGAGGTAACGCGCTTCGATGGAGCGTTGAACATGGATGTTGTCAACGTAACCCTGTTCGGTGAGCTCACTGACCGCACTGCTCACCAGATGGGTCATCGCTTCATCGACAGCGATCGCGTCGAACCGCGTGGAGACCTGTTGGATAGTTCGCTGCTTGTCGACACGAGCATTGGTCATGATGAACCCGAATGCCGAGAACTGGCCGGGATAGTTAGGCACCAGGCCTTGAGGGATGCCGCTGATTTCCAGCAGGTCGCAGATGTGAACCGGCCCTGCGCCACCGGATGACAACAGGGTGAAGTCGCGAGGGTCCAGACCGCGTTGCAACAGCACCGTGCGCAGCGCACCCAGCATGTTGTTATTGGCGATCTGGAGCATCGCCATGGCCGCTTCATCAACGGCCATATTGAGCTTGTCGGCAATCCGCGCAACCGCACGATGGGCGGCGCTGGCATCGAGCTTCATGCGTCCGCCGAGGAAAAAATCAGGGTTGATGCGACCCAACACCACGTTCGCATCGGTCACGGTTGCTTCAAGGCCACCACGACCATAGCAGGCAGGACCAGGAACGGAGGTCGCAGACTGCGGGCCCATTCGCAACAGGCCACCTTTATCAATCCATGCCAGGGAGCCGCCACCAGCACCAATGGTATGAACGTCGATCATCGGCACCTGAATCGGAATCCCCCACTCGATTTCAAAGTCGGTGGTGATGTTTTCCTGGCCGTTGACCACGGTTGCACAGTCGGTCGACGTGCCACCCATGTCGAACACGACCAGGTTTTTGATCCCGGTGAGTTCAGCGACAGTACGGGTGGCGACTACGGCACCCGTTGGTCCGGACAACGCCATCTGTACGGGAGTAGCCGCTGCGCCCCAGATGCTGGATTCGCCGCCATTGGACTTGATGACGCCGACTTTATCGCCGATACCCAGATCATCGAGGCAAGTCTTTATACGTGCGAAGCTTTCCTGAACGATCGGCTTGAGAAAAGCATCAGCGATAGTCGTGGATGCGCGGTCGTATTCCTTCCACTTCGGAAGTACGTGAAACGAAGACGAAATAGGGATATCAGGCAGCTCTTCAGCCAGAATCTGCGCAATGCGGTCCTCATGCTTTGGATTGACGTATGAGAACAGGGTGCAGACGGCGATAGCTTCGATGGTGCCATCGTTGCGAATGGCCTGCGCGACCTTGCGCACCGAGAGCTCATCCAGAGGAAGTACTACCTCACCCAGGGCGCTGATACGTTCGGCAACTTCATAGCAATCGGCTCGACTAACGAATGCCTTGGTCTTGATCCAAGTGATGTCGTAGTGGCTGCGGCGGTCACCACGCTGGATAAACGGCACATCTTTAAAGCCGTTAGTGGTGACGTAGGCAACCTTCGCGCCTTTTCGCGTTAACAGTGCGTTCGTCGCAATCGTGGTGCCCAGACGAATCTTGTTAACGGTTGCCATCGACTCGATGTTGGATAGCCCTTCCAAAACACCATCGATAGGATTGGCTGGAGTCGTTAGATTTTTCCAGTTTTCAATCTTGCCAGTTGTGGCGTCGTATGACACGAAGTCGGTAAAAGTACCGCCAATGTCGACACCTACAATATTGTCCTCACGCATAAGGCGCTCCGCTTTATTATAAATCTAAAGTTTTTCGGGGGCAGTTCTTAAATACTTTTTATGCGGTGGTTACCGTGTGCATCGCGATGGACGCGAATAAATGAATTATCACGGTAAGTGCATTTCTCTTATTCTTTTTTTCTACATTCGTACCTCGCACAGCGGGTGCTTGTGCCCGCTTTCGGTCGGCTGTCCTTGCAGGAGAAGCATGATTCAATCTGTGGACTGAAGACTGTGGACAGTTTGCCCTTGAGGAAAATGGCTGTCAACCGGTTCTAGCCCTGTCATCGCAAGCGCCAGGAACAATGCGCAGTAACCCGTGCACTGGGGATCAACAACCAGTGCACTCGGCGCCAAGCCAGACACGGGTTCGAGCGCGTAATTTTGTGCCGTGGGTTAGACGTTCGTCCTGACCTCCACCTGATAACAACAAGATTTCTGGTGACCCATGAGCACAGTAGATCCGATCACCCTGGCCGTCGTGCGAGGCGCACTCGAAACCGCGCAGCGCGAAATGACCATCACCCTGGAGAAAACCGGTCGTTCGAGCGTTTTCAACCTGGCTCACGACTACTCCAATGCCCTCTTCGACCACCTTCCGGAAATGATCCTGCAAGGTCAGGACATCCCGATTCATCTCGGCTCGCTGATTCCGGCGATGAAATGCGTCGCCGGTTTCTTCGGCGATGACGTCCAGGAAGGCGATGTGATTTACCACAACGACCCCGCCTACATGGGCAGCCATATTCTCGACTGCTGCATGTACAAACCCGTGTTCTACAAAGGCGAGCTGGTGTTCTGGGCGGTATGCAAAGGCCACCTGACCGACATCGGCGGCCCGGTGCCCGCCGGCTACAACCCGGATGCCAGGGAAATCTACGCCGAGGGTTTGCGCATCCCGCCAGTGAAGCTCTGGTCACAAGGCAAGCGCCGTGAAGACGTGATCAACCTGCTGCTGACCAACATGCGCGCCCGCGCCTATCAGGAAGGCGATCTCAACGCCCAATACGGCGCGTGCAATGTCGGTGAACGGCACTTGCTCGAACTGCTCGATCGCTATGGCGTGGAACAGGTGCGCGCGTGCATCGCCGAATTGAAAGACATGGCCGACCGTCACATGCGTGCCTTGCTGCGCGACGTCCCGGATGGGTGCTACACGGGCACCGCAGTGCTTGAGGACTCGGGCCACGGGCTGGGCGAATTGTCGATCACGGCGCAGGTGGAAATCCGTGGCGACGAGGCTCACATCCTGATCCAGAGCCCACCGCAAGTTCCTTACTTCATCAACTCTTACGCCGGCAACTCGGTGTCCGGGGTCTACCTGGGGCTGATGATGTTTGCCCAGGTGCCGCCGCCGTACAACGAAGGCTTGTACCGCTGCGTATCCGTCGACCTCGGCCCACCGGGCACCTTGTGCAATGCGCAGGAACCCGCGCCGCACGTCAACAGCACCACCACACCGATGGAAACCCTGGCCGACGCGGTGCGTCAGGCACTGGAGCAAGCCGCGCCGGAACGCGTCACCGCCTCCTGGGGCCACGCCAGCGGAATCAACATTGCAGGCCATGATCCGCGCAATGGCAACGACGAGTACGTGACCATGGTCCTTGCCTCGATCATCTCCGGCGCCGGCGCCAACAAGGCCATGGACGGCTGGCCGGCATGCGGTCCGTTGTGTTGTTTCGGCGCACTGATGTCCGGCGATATCGAGTTGCTGGAGCACGCCTACCCCATCCTGATTCACCGCTACAGCCTGATGACCGATAGCGGCGGCGCGGGTGAGTTTCGTGGTGGTTCGGGGACCCGCATCGAGATCGAACCACTGAATCACCCGATGACCGTGGTCGGCTTCGGTGAGGGTCGGCAACTGCCGACATCGGGTGCCGCGGGTGCCACCAACATCATGCTCGAACCCAAGTTGGGCCGGTTGATTCACCGCAAGGTCGACGGCGAAGAACAGCAGTTTATCTACAACGCGCAACTCACTGCTCAGCCTGGCGAACGGGTGATCAACATCAACCCCGGGGGCGGTGGCTACGGTAATCCCCTGCGGCGTCCGATCGCCAGTGTATTGAACGACGTGCGTAACGGCCTGGTGTCCCGTGAAGGCGCGCGCCTGGAGTATGGCGTGGTGATCGAAAGCAATGGCCTGGTCGACGAAGCCGCGACCCACGCCTGCCGTGCCACCCATTAATCGAACCCGGCCCCTCTGAGCAATCTGGAAACCCTCATCATGACCAAACAACAATATCGTCTGGGCATCGACGCCGGCGGCACCTTCACCGATTTCATCCTGGCTGATCGCAGTGGCAACGTGCAGCTGTTCAAGGCACCGTCAACCCCCCAGGATGGCACCCTCGCCATCCGTAACGGCCTGGCCCAGATCGCCGACGCCATCGGTCGCACGCCCGCTGAAATCATTGGCGACTGCGACCTGTGCATCAACGGCACCACCGTGGCCCTCAACGCCCTGATTGAAAAAACCGGGGTGAAGGTGGGTCTGCTGTGTACCGACGGGCACGAAGACAGCCTGGAAATTCGCCTGGGACACAAGGAAGACGGACACCGCTACGATGCCAGTTATCCGCCGGCCTATATGTTAGTGCCGCGGCATCTGCGTCGGCCCATTCGCGGCCGGATCATCAGCGACGGCAGCGAATACGCTGCGCTCGATGAACAGGCGATTGTTCAAGCGATCGACTATTTTCGCGAGCAGGACGTCAAAGCCGTGGCCATTTCGTTCGTCTGGTCTGTGCGCAACCCGAGCCACGAACAACGCGCGGCCGAGATGGTGCGAGCAGCCTTGCCGGGCGTGTTCGTCTGCACCGGCAATGAAGTGTTCCCGCAAATCCGTGAATACACCCGCACGTCGACTACCGTGGTCAACGCCTACCTGA
Organism: Pseudomonas sp. VI4.1; assembly: GCF_002029345.1. Taxonomy (NCBI): domain Bacteria; kingdom Pseudomonadati; phylum Pseudomonadota; class Gammaproteobacteria; order Pseudomonadales; family Pseudomonadaceae; genus Pseudomonas; species Pseudomonas sp. VI4.1. Next base: position 111,511 of record NZ_MULM01000175.1, on the reverse strand, counting down.
GCCCGGTCATGGGCCGCTACATCGAACGGATCGACGCCTTGTTCGAAGAGCTCGGCGCGCAGCAGCCGACTCGCTACTTCCAATCCAACGGTGGCCTGGCGCCCGGCATGGTGATGCGTGAACGTGCAGTCAACGCGATCAACTCGGGCCCGGCGTCCGCGCCGCAAGCCGGCTTATGCGTTGCACAGCCGTTCGGCATCGACAACGTGATCACCGTGGACATGGGCGGCACCTCGTTCGACATCACCTTGAGCAAGTCAGGGCGCACCAACTTCAGCAAGGACACTGATTTCCTGCGATACCGCATCGGTGTGCCGATGATTCAAGTGGAAACCCTGGGTGCCGGCGGCGGCTCGATTGCCTTTCTCGACGACTTCGGCATGCTCCAGGTCGGCCCGCGCAGTGCCGGTGCCAACCCTGGACCGGTGTGCTACGGCAAGGGTGGCACCGAGCCAACCGTCACCGACGCCAATCTGGTGCTCGGCTACCTGGCCGACGGCGCGCTGCTGGGCGGTAGCATCCGGCTCGATCGCAAGGCCGCGATCGAGGCCATCCAGCGCAAGATTGCCGAGCCTTTAGGCATCAGCGTTGAACGCGCGGCCATTGGCATCATCACCTTGGTGAACCTGAACATGGTCAGTGGCATTCGAAGGGTGTCGGTCGAGCGTGGTTACGATCCGCGGGACTTCGCCCTGATCGGCGCGGGCGGGGCTGCGGGCATGCATGTCATGCGTCTGGCCGAGGAGATCGGCAGCCGGGTGGTGCTCATCCCGAAAGTCGCTTCCGGACTGTGCGCGTATGGGCAGATTCTTTCAGACATCCGCTATGACCAGCTGACCACGCTTGCGATGCGCCTTGACGACGACCTGGTCAACTTGCCCCTGCTCAACCAGACCTTGCGTGACCTGCGCGAACGCGGCATGAACAATCTGCGCGACGATGGATTCGACGCCGGGGACAACGTTGAGTGCCTGTACAACCTGGAAATCCGCTACCTCGGCCAGATCCACGAATGCAGCGTTGAGTTGGCCTGCGATCAACTGGATCATGCCGGCCTGCTCACCCTGCGCGAGGCATTCCATACTCGCCACAAGGCCCTGTTTTCCTACAGCGAGCCTGAGAGTCCGGCAGAACTGGTGAACCTCGAGTGCTCCGTGATCGCACGCCTGCAACGCCCGCCCATGCCGGAACTGCCACCACCTGCCGAAGAGGTCACACCTGCCGCGAGCGGTTACCGGTCGATGCTGTTCAGCGCGCAATCGTCCTGGCAGGAAACGCCAGTGTACAACGGTGATCGGCTGCAATCCGGGCAAACGGTACACGGCCCTTGCGTGATCGAAGAGGCCACGACCAACATCGTCGTGCCACCTGGCTGGCTGGCAACGCTTGCCCCCTCGGCCACCTACCGACTGACACCTGGTGATTGACCGTCCGTAAGCATTGGCAAATGATGGCAACCCACGGTGCCGACGGATTGTTCCTCGGCACCGTCCTCAGAACAAAAATCATACGAGGGCAGCCATGGCGACCAAACTTTCCACCCGCTCCTGGTCCGACAGTCAACGCCAGCCACTGTGGGCGGACGCGATCGCCTGTGCTTATTTTCCACTTTCGCTGGAGTTCGCGCCCAACGCCACCTTCAGCGGCAGCCTGCAAATCTGGGAAACCGCCACTACCCCGCTGACGCTGTCACGCTTGCGCTCCAGTCAGCTTGGCTATTCGCGCAGCAAGGCCCAGGTCAGTGAAGATCACGACGCCTGCTACCTCGTCACCGTGCCGCGTCGCAGCGAAGTACATTTCGAGCAGGACGGCCGGGAACTGCATTGCCAGCCCGGAGGATTCATCTTCGAACGTGGCGATGCGCCCTACCGCTTCCACTATGCCAGCGACAACGATTTGTGGGTGTTCAAGCTCCCGGAGCGCGCGCTCCATGGCCAACTGCGCGGTGCCGAGCGCTACACACGCTTGTGCTTCGATGCCAAGCGCGCGCTCGGTCGGATCTTTGTCGACCAGTTGGCCATGTGCGCCGCTCGTTTCGATGAATGTAACGAGGCGGCCCGCCACATGCTGCTGGAGCAAGCGCTTTCAACGTTATTGATGGCGCTGCGCGATGATGAGCGGGTACTCAGCAGCGAAAGCTCCAACCTGACCGCCTTGCACTTGCAACGCATCGAGCAATACGTCGAAAGACATCTGGGCAATCCCGACCTGGCGCCGCCGATGATCGCCGACGCCTGCGGTCTGTCAGTGCGCTATCTGCACAAACTGTTCAACAGTACGCCCTACAGCGTCGGGGAATGGATTCGCCTGAGGCGTCTGGAGGCGGTCAATCGAGGCCTGCACGACCCCAACTGCCATCTGTCGATCGGCGAGTTGGCCATGCGCTGGGGCTTCAGTGATCAGGCTCAATTTACTCGAAGTTTCCGTCAACACTTCGGCTGCACCGCCAGAGAGGTGCGTACCGGCACGACTCGTTCACCGGGCGCGTCGCAGCTTTGTGTATGAGGCGGGGCTTTTCCTGCTCGACGGCAGCGCCGAAGATTCCATCGGCATAACGGTATCTGGCCCCCGCAGCCGCTATCGTTTCAAACAGCGCTTTACCAGGTGAATAACTCCATGCCGGACAGCAAAATGCCCGCCCCCGAATCCACCCTCCTCCAAAGCTGGCACCACAACGCCCGGCTCTGGATCGAAGCCGTCCGTACCGGCACCATCGAAAGCCGCCTGAAGGTCACCGACCAGGCCATTCTGTTGGCGGTGCTGGGTCGCCAGCCGGAGCGCGTGCTCGACCTGGGCTGCGGCGAGGGCTGGCTGTTGCGGACGCTGGCTGAACGAGGCATCACCGCAGTCGGTGTCGATGGCGATGCGACGCTGGTCGAGGCGGCGCGAGCGGCGGGCTCTTCGCCGGTGCACCTGGCGAGCTATGAAGCGTTGGCGGAGGGCAAAGCGGACATCGGCAGCGGCTACGACCTGATCTGCGCCAACTTCGCGCTGCTGCACCAGGACATCATCCCGCTGCTCGCCGCCATGGACGCCCTGCTCGCCCCTGGCGGCGCGCTGGTGATCCAGACGCTGCACCCATGGACCGCGGCGGCGGGCGACTATCAGGACGGTTGGCGGGAAGAAGCCTTTGCCGGGTTCGAGGGTCAGTGGCAACCCATGCCGTGGTACCTGCGCACCTTGTCCAGCTGGTTCAATGCGCTGGACATGGCCGGTTTTCGCCTGGTCGGCCTGCAAGAGCCACAGCACCCGCAAAGTCCGATGCCGCAGTCGTTGCTGTTGGTGGCCGAGCCACGGGAGTGAACGCTATCGATGGCTCTAGCAAAAGCGAGCAAAAAATCGATGCTGCAATGTCCGTAATGGATCGGTAGAACCACACCTGCGTGTGAACCATGGGGATTAAATGTCAAAATAGAGTGCTGAACATCACTTGCCAGGTGCAAGCCATCACGATCGAAAGAGTGGCACATGACTGAACCGAAACCATCTCGGGCCAGAAGGAAAATGTACCTTGCCTGGGCTTTACTGTTGGGCTTTGTAGCGGTGGTGTCCTACGCCCTCCTGAATGCTCCGGAGCATCCGAAGGAAATAGTCATGAAGCAGAACTTCATACCCGGGCAGTGGATTTACGTCGTTCAGAACCCCAGACACACCTCAGAACCCAAGACGCTGAACTTTTATGTCGATGATTACGATTCAAGTAACGAGGTGATGAAAGTACGCCTGGGCAAGAAGCGTCCGTTTCTGATTTCCGACACAGACTTGAAGGATGTTGTCATTCGCCGTATGGCCAACGGCTTGAAAGTGCAGATCAAAGGCGCGGTAGAGGCCTACCACAGTGACCTCTATCTGGCCGACGGCGATACTTACACGACTTTTCGGGTAAGCCTTGTACAGATCGAAACCCGAGCGCCCCTGCCCAGTGGGCGCTAAGGTTGTTATCCCCGTGTAGGAGCGAGCTTGCTCGCGATGGTCTGAAGGGCGGCGCGTATATTCAGAAAAAACGCGTTATCGTTAACGTCCATCGCGAGCAAGCTTGTTCCTACGACAGCCAGGACTCAACCGTGTCGGAACCGTATTTCGCTTTCCACTCTTTCAATATCTTGTGGTTGCCGCCCTTCGTTTCCACGACTTCGCCAGACTCCGGGTTTTTATAGATTTTCACCTGGCGAGGCTTGCGATTGCCTGTTTTAGGCTCGGCAGCGGGTGCACGGCGACCGGCGTTTGGATCAAGCAGATTGACGATGTCTTTCAAGCTGTAGCCATACTTGGCGAGCAGTGCGCGCAGCTTGGTTTCGAATTCGATTTCCTGCTTCAGGCCAGCGTCACCTTTCAAGGCTTCAAGCGCTTGAAGCTGCTCGGCAAGGTGTTTTTCAAGTTGGCGAAATTCTGCGAGTTTGGACATGGGAACTCTCTCCGTGACTGTTATCCTAACGTTACACTAAAAACGCCGACTTGCATGAAGTCAGCGTGTTTACTTTTACTCATCAAGTCGCATCCATTGCAGATTCGCACTTGAGTAGAGGTCTATCAATCGACAGTCTGCGATGCGAGAAGGTTCGTAAAATCGCCAATGGAACATTGCTTTGATGGGGCCGCGATTTGATTGGGCCGCGATTTCAGGTGCCCGCCGCCAAATCGGTTTGCGGAACGGAACCGGCAGGCACGGTGTCATTTGTATTAGACACGCTGGTGTCGTACATCCACTCGAGATAGAGAGGTCGTCATGAACAATATCATCTACATCGTTGGGGCCGTTGTGATCGTCCTGGTTATTCTGTCGTTTGTCGGTCTTGTATAGCCCGCCAGTCGAGACCTTTTTCCGGTGGCTGTAGCGGGTAGCGCTCGGGGGCGAGAACGCCTGCGCCAGCCATTTTCCAACTGATTCAACAACTTGTCTTAAAACTGAAACCTAACAGTCATATATTGCACTCATCCGCTTACATAACCTGGCTTCAGGCCTCCTTCACGGATGAACTGCCCTCATGCGTCGTGTTGTCTTCAATCAAAAAGGTGGTGTTGGAAAATCCAGCATCGCCTGCAATCTTGCCGCTGTGAGTGCAGCGCAAGGCTACCGGACACTGCTGGTTGATCTCGATCCCCAGGCGAATTCGACTCACTACCTCACAGGCCTGCTCAACGACGACATTCCCACGGGTATTGCCGACTTCTTCAGACAGACACTGTCGGGGGGCTTTGCCAACAAAAAATGTCGAGTAGCCATAACCGAGACGTCCTACAAGAACCTCCATCTGGTGACCGCCAGTCCGGATCTTGCAGATCTCCAGTCAAAACTTGAGCGCAAGTTCAAGATCAACAAGCTGCGTAGATTGCTGGTCGAGCTTTCCGAGGACTACGAGCGTATCTATATCGACACCCCGCCTTCGCTGAATTTTTTCACCTTCAGCGCCCTGGTCGCTGCCGATCGGTTGTTGATTCCCTATGATTGCGACAGCTTTTCCCGGCAGGCTGTGAACAGTGTCATCGCTCAAGTAGAAGAGCTGCGCATGGATCACAACGAATCGCTGCAAATAGAGGGGGTGGTGGTTAATCAGTTTGTCGCACACACCGGCCTGCACCAGACGCTTGTCAACGAAATGCTGGTAGAGGGTCTTCCCGTGCTACCGGTTTATTTGAGCAGCTCGGTTAAAATGCGCGAGTCCCACGAAGCATCTGTACCCCTTATCCATTTGGCACCGCGTCATAAACTCTCGATGGAATTCGTTGATTTGCTGGATGCACTGGAGCGAGCCGCTTAGTTGGTGATCGGTGGCGTTGTTGCCGCGAGCAAAAAATAACGGCGAGAGGTGAATTTTTGCCTATCTTCCAGTATCTGATCTTGAACAAGCCGTGCCATTAAAACGTGGCATCGGCCAAGGGAGGTCCGTCCAGCCTGCGCCGCACCGGGCTCAGCGGTTTGCGGCAAGACAGATCAGTGACAGAGTGGCTCGCATGAAATCGCCTGCGAAAGACGTCAAGCCGATCGGATTGCGCTCAGCACCTTCGCCATCGGGCTGATACCGTCCTATGCCACGATCGGCATCTGGGCGCCCATCCTCCTGCTGCTGGCCAAGATGGCTCAAGGGTTTTCGGTGGGCGGCGAATACACCGGCGCCTCGATCTTCGTCGCCGAATATGCCCCGGATCGCAAGCGCGGCATCCTCGGCAGCTGGCTGGACTTCGGCTCGATCGCCGGCTTCGTCTTCGGCGCGGGCGTGGTCGTGCTGATCAACAGCGGCAAGCTCGGCCTGAGCTTCTCCGGATTGCTGATGCTGGCGGTGCTGCTCAACTTCTTCATCGGCGTGATGGCGTCCACCCTGCCGGCGATGTTCCCCACCCACATCCGCTACAGCGCACTGGCCAGCGCCTTCAACATCTCGGTATTGATCGCGGGCCTGACGCCTACCATCGTCGCCTGGCTGGTGGAAAGCACCCACAACCTGTACATGCCGGCCTACTACCTGATGGTGATTGCGGTGGTGGGGCTGATTACCGGCGTGACGATGAAAGAAACGGCGAACAAACCCTTGCGTGGAGCAGCTCCGGCGGCTTCCGACATTGAGGAAGCGCACGAACTGCTGCAGGAACACCACGACAACATCGAACAGAAGATCGAGGACATCGACGCACAGATCGCCGAGCTGGAAGCTAAACGCGAGCATCTCGTGCAGCAGCATCCGCGAATCGAATAAGGTGGCGGCACGCGGACAACGAACCGGTCGTTGTCCGCGACTGACGCCTGGTTGAACACTCCTTGTAGAACACTGGATACACCGCAGGACTCAGTGCCCCAGTATTTTCGACAGAAACAGCTTTGCCCGCTCTGAAGACGTCCCGTTGAAGAACGCTTCAGAGGTTGTATCGTCAATGATCATCCCCTCCTCCATGAACACCACCCGGTCGGCCACACGTCGTGCAAAGCCCATTTCATGGGTGACCACCATCATCGTCATGCCGTCCCTGGCCAGCGCCACCATCACGTCCAGCACTTCGTTGATCATCTCCGGGTCCAGCGCCGAAGTGGGCTCGTCGAAGAGCATGATCACCGGATCCATCGACAGCGCCCGAGCGATGGCCACCCGCTGTTGCTGACCACCTGAGAGCTGTGCCGGATACTTGTCGGCATGGGCGCTGAGGCCGACTCGCTCGAGCAACGCCAGGCCTTTGGCAGTGGCGTCCTGTGCCGGACGATCGAGCACCTTGGTTTGTGGCAACGTCAGGTTCTCGATGATTGACATGTGGGGGAACAGCTCGAAATGCTGAAACACCATGCCCACTTGCTGGCGCAACCTTGGCAGGTCGGTTTTCGCACTGCCGATCGACTGCCCGTTCACCAGGATCTCGCCTTTCTGGAAAGACTCCAGGCCGTTGACCGTCTTGATCAATGTCGATTTGCCTGAACCCGACGGCCCGCACACCACGACAATTTCGCCTTTGCTGACGTGGGTCGAGCAGTCTTTGAGGACTTGCAGGTTGCCGTACCATTTGCTAACTCCGCGCATTCTGATGCAGGCAGACTGAACCTCGGCGGCAACAGGCGCGAACGATTGCACAGCGGCTATGGACTGACTCATTTGTCGTAATACCCCGCGCGGATAGAGGCGCCGATCAGATTGACAATCAAGCGGCCCGCAGTCACGCAGGTGAGGTTGCTTGCGTTGTCTTTGCCCGGTTGGATTTCGACGATATCCATGCCGACTACCCGGCCCTTTTTCACCAACCCGTGGATGAGCTTGCGTGCCTGCAAAAAGGTCACGCCACCGGGGGCCGGGCCATCTACCGCGGGCATGATGCTTGGATCCAGGCCGTCGGCATCAATGGTCAAGTAGTAGTTGCCACCATCGGGTATACGCGCAAGCACCGCGTCCATGCCGATATCATGCAATTCGTAGGCGCTGATCAGCTGCGCACCATACTCGCGCGCAACCTCGAGGTCTTCAGGGCGTGCGCTGCCCTGAGCGCGCAAGCCGATCTGGAAGATACGGCCGACATGGGCCATTTCGGAAGCACGACGGATCGGGCTGGACAACCCTTCCCGGACCCCGTTCACGTCGTCGCGCCAGTCAAGGTGCGCATCGATATGGATGATGGTGATCGGCTCCTCGAGGCTGTCGTAGGCGCGTAGAACCGGGGTGGTAATGCCGTGGTCACCGCCAAGAACAATGGGCAGCGCACCTGCTTTGAGAATCTGGCGCACGGCCTGCTCGGCGCGCACATAGTGCTCACCCGGGTTGGCGACGTCGGGCAACACGTCGCCGCAGTCGATGAAGCGGATGTCGCTACGCCCTTGCAGCAGCGGGCCATCGATATCGAAATCGTAATGCCGTGGATCACGCACCATGCGGTCGGTGAGTTGACGAATGGCCAGGGGCGCATTGGTCTGGTCATTGGTATAGGAACGTGGGCCGTAGGGCGCACCAAAAGGCATGCCAAGCACTGCAATATCCGCCTGTTGCAGATTTTCCAGGTCGGTCATCAGCTCCGAATAAAGCAGGGTCTGATGGGTGGTGCGTGGAGCGACGGTCAGGTTCTTCATAAAAACTCCTAGATGATGGGATTTTCTAGCGATGGCGCCACTGTCTTTCACGGGACTCCAGGGCCTGGCCAAGTGCATCGAGCACGATGCTCGACAGCCAATAGAGCAATGCGGCGGTGCCCAGCACTTCGAGGTAAGCGAAGGTGTCGGCGGTCATCAGGTTGCTCTGATAAGTCAGCTCGGGAAGACTGGTGACCGAGAAGATCGCGGTGTCCTTGAACATCATGATGATCAGGCTGGTCGTCGGCGGAATCAGGTAGCCGAAGCTCTGCGGCACCACCACGTAGCGCTGCACCTGCCAGACGGAAAACCCCAGTGACCGCGCGGCACGCGCCTGGCCGGCGGGCACGCTCTTCAAGGCGGCACGCAGGATTTCGCTGAAATACCCGGCGGTATAGAACGCAGTGGCGCCAATGGCGATCACAAAGGACGAGGCGTTCACGCCCAACTGCGGCAAGCCGAAAAACAGCAGGTACACCACGATCAGGAAGGGAACATTGCGCACAAGTTCGACGTAGCAACGGGCAATCAGCCGTGGCAACCAGTACTGCGCATCGGCCATGTAGGCGAACAGGGCACCGATCAACATACCCAGCGGAATACCGATGGCACTGACCGTCGCGGTAATTTTCAGCCCCTGCAGCAACGCGGGAGCTGCGTGACTGATCACTTCAATATCAATGGGCATTTGGCATCACCTTGGCAATGCGGCGCTCGATCGATCGCGAGATCGAGGATGCGCACAGCAGAATGGAGAAGTAGACGACGGCTGTTGCGCTGAACACTTGCAGAGGCAGGTCGCTTTGCAGCGTCGCGTTACGCGCCACGGTCGCGAGCTCGCTGACGGCAATCACCGACAACAGTGAAGAGGCTTTCAGCAGGACGGTGTACTCGTTGGTCAGCGGCGGAATCGACCGATTGAACATCTGCGGCAACAGTACGTAACGCCACTTTTGCCAAGCGCGCATGCCCAGCGCCTGGGCGGCTGCAACCTGTCCTCGAGGAACCGACGTCAAGGCGCCACGCAGGATTTCACTGATGTAGGCCGCCGTGTTCAACGACAGGGCCAGGATCCCCGCCTCCAACGGCGTCAGCGAAATACCCAGCAGGCCGGGCAACACGAAATACGCGATCAGCAACTGAATCAGCAGCGGCGTGCCACGGATGGCACTGACGTAGACCATCACCGCATAGCGGGCAATCGGCCCTGCCGCAACTCTCAGCAGCAGCAACAGCACACCCAACCCCAGCCCTATGAGAAACGCCAGGCTGCTGGCGAAAAACGTCGTCGCTGCGCCTTGCAACAGCCCATCGAAAAACGGTCCCAGGGCGGTGTGGGCATTCAACCAACTGGTCATCACCTGACCCTCCGCTCAAAGGGCCGCTTCAGGGAGATACCCTGAAGTCGGTAATGCCAGGGTTTCGCCGAACCATTTCTGCTGCAACTCGGCCAACTTGCCGCTGGCCCGCATCTCATCCAGCGTCTCGTTGATGAAGGTGCGAACTTCCGGATTCCTGGCATTGACCACCCAGGCCAACAGCTTGGAATCGCCTACCCCGCCCACCGTTTTGTAGATGTCCGGCTGCCGGCGCATTTGCACGGCCAACACGTTGCTGGGCAGAACACCTACGTCGATCGAGCCGTTGGCAATCGCCAGGCCGACATCGGGATAGCCCTGGAAGAGCTTGAGTTCCGCGTAGCCCTGCCCTTTGCTGGCTTTGAGATTTCTCTCGTATTCCTGCAGTGCATGTTGGGACGAAGACCCCATCTGGGTGCCGACGACTTTGCCGGCGGCATCCTCGACCTGGGTGATGGTGGTGTTGTCCGCCTTGACCACAAACAGCGAGCGGACAATGCCGATCGGCTGGCTGAAGGCGAACCGCTTGGCTCGCTCGGGCGTGATCCCGACGGAAGTCGCCACAAAGTCGAATTTGTTGCTCATCAACCCGGGCAGCAAACCGTTGAACGGCAAGTTCAACTGCTCCAGCTCAACCCCGAGTTTGGCGGCCATATGTTCCAGGATATCGTGGCCGTAGCCCACAACCTTCCCGCTTTCGACGAACTCATAAGGTTCGTACGCGGCTTCGGTGCCCACTGTCAGCTTGCCACGCTGCTTGATGTCGGCAAGCGTGCCGGCCTGGGCCAATGCGAAGCTGGAGGTACAGACCACCAGCGAGGCTAAGAACACGGCTTTGACGATACTTCGGCGACTGGGTCCAGTCATGATTGCGGTCCCCCCATTTCTTGGAGTGTTGTATTTGTGAAGGTTGCGGAGCCCAAATTAGCCAGTGCCAAAGCGTAAGTAAAATCACTTTATTGGAGATATGGTCTTGGAATCTGATACCTTTTGCCCATGAACCGATTCGACCTTACCGAGCGTGACTTGCGTTCCCTGCGCATCTTCTGTGCCGCCGCTGAAGCGGGCGGGTTTGCCGCGGCTGAGCGCCGGCTGAATATGACCAAGGCCTCGATCAGCAGGCATATCAAGGAGGTGGAGGAACGCCTGGGTGTGCGACTGTGCGAGCGCGGACCGGCAGGTTTCAAACTGAGTGCGGCCGGGAGGGTGGCGCTGGAGTTGACGACCAACGCGCTCAATTCCCTCGAACGGATCAAGCCTGAAATCGATGCGGTACGTGCGGTGATATCCGGCACCGTCTCGATTGGCACGGTCGAGCATATGCTCGCGGACCCGAATTGCCGTCTGGCCGAAGCGTTGAAAGAACTGCGACGAAGAGCCCCCAACGTCCAGGCCGAAGTGGCCGTGATGACCTTTGGCAATTTGAACCAGGCCTTGCGCGAGCGCCGGGTGCAGGTGGCCATTCGCGGGATGTACAAGAAAGAGCGCGCGTTTCACTACCAGAAGCTGTTCGTCGAAGACCATCGCGTCTATGTCGCCGCTCACGCGTCGGGCAAGGATCAGCGCCCGCCCCTGGTGTACCGGCCGCATCCCTTCGTCGAAGAAATGTTGGCTACCCAGGGTTTTGAACGCGGGCCCGAAGCCGCAGGATTGGAAGCGATCGCGATGCTCGTCGAGAGTGGCGGTTATGCCGGGCTACTGCCGGAGCATTATGTCGAACTCATCGCCCCGCGCTTCGACTTGCGAGCGTTACCCGACAGCCCCGTATTTCATAACACGATATGCGCGATAACCGAGGCCTCTCGCCCGCTGTCACGCAGCGCGGAGCTGTTTCTCGAGATCCTTGAAGAATTGCATGCAAGCGACTCATCCCTCTCGAATCGACACAGCGCCAGATAGCCAATGCAGGGTGCCGGCACCTGCCCCTACCTTTCGGTTATGCGCAGGCTCAACTAGGGTAATGACAAGAGCATCTGTCCAAACCGGGGACGCAGAGCATGTCCAGACTCCTGTTTCTAACGTTCGCCGGCCTGGTCCTGTGCAGCAGCCAGGCGCTGGCGGACACCCTGAAGATCAGCGTGATCGGCGCCGGTAACGTCGGCGGTACGCTGGGCACGTTATGGGTAAAGGCAGGGCACTCGGTGATGTTTTCGTCGCGTCACCCCGAAGAGCTGGCGGACCTGGTCAAGGCCGCCGGCCCCAACGCGCGTGCGGGCACGGTCAGCGACGCCGCGTCCTGGGGCGACGTGATCGTGCTGAGTGTTCCCTACGGCGCAATGCCGGCGCTGTCCAAACAACTGAAGGGCAGGCTGGAGGGCAAGGTGGTATTCAGCACCAGCAACCCGTTCAGCGGCCGTGACGGCGACATCGGGCGCCAGGCGCTGGAACAGGGCGTCGCCCTGGCGGACCAGCAGTACCTTCCCGGTGTGCACCTGGTACGGGCGTTCAACGCCATCGGCTATGCCTCAATGAAAAGCCAGTCCGGCAAAGGCAAGGCAATTGCAACTTTCGCCGACGACGCCCAGGCCCGCGACTTGGGCGCCCGACTGGTGCGCGACGCCGGATTCATCCCGGTCCTTCTACCGCTGGCGCGGGCCGATGAAGGATTGCCGGGCGGCCCGGCCAGCGGCGTGTTGAGCGAGGCCGAGCTCAAGCAGAAACTAGGCTTGTAGCTGCGTTCAGTGCACCCTTCGCGTAGCGGCCTGTGCGCCGGCGATGCGCCCCAGTACGGAACCTGATGTCAGCCCCGCCCCACCGGCGTACTTGACGTAGTAGAGGTTGCCCACCAACTCGCCCGCGGCGTACAGACCGTCAATCGGTTGATCCTCTTCGTCGAGCACCCGGGCCTGGCTGTCGACCTTCAGGCCACCGAACGTGAAGGTGATGCCGCACGTCACCGCGTAGGCCACGAAGGGCGGACGATCCAGGGGGTTGGCCCAGTTTGACTTGGGCAACTCCAGCCCTAGAGTCGAGCGTCCGTCGCGGATGGCGGGGTTGAATGGCACGTTTAGTTGCACGGCGCTGTTGTAGGCCTCGAGGGTGTGCAGCAGAGCGGAACCGTTGACCCCTTCCATCTGCTCCATCAACCCTTGCAGGGTCGCCGCCTGGATCCGCGTCACCTGGCGTCCCCGGTACTCATCGGGGAGCAAGTGATGGCTGTGCTGATCGAAGATCTGCCATGCGACACCCTCCGGTTGTGCCATGACTTTGGCGCCCATGCTGGAGTAGGTGTAGTTGCGAAAATCCTGGCCTTCATCGATAAAACGCTTGCCATCGGCATTGACCACTACGCCGAGATGGAAGTAGTTCTTTTGCTGGTTAAGCTGGTTCAGGTCGCCCATTTGCGGGGCGTTGACGTCATAAAACACCGCATGGCAACCGGACCAGTTGCCGTGCGCCACGGCGCCCACATCCAGGGCCATGCGGATGCCGTCGCCGGTGTTGTAGCGTGACCCGCGGACTTTGGCCAAGTCCCAGCCCGGTCCCAGGTATTGGGTGCGCCATTGCAGATTGGCATGGAAGCCACCCGTTGCGAGGACCAGCGCCCGAGCGGAAAACTGACGACCATCCGCACAGGACAGCTGCCACAAGCCGGCAGGATCACGCTGATGCGTTGGGTCCGACAGCCGTAGAAAACCTCCACGGCGTCTTTTTCCACTCGGCGAAACAAGGCATCGACCAACCCCAGGCCGCCACCGGAAACCTCGATGGTCAGGCCGCCCCAGAAGCGGAACTTGCCATCCACCTTGAAGGCCTGGCGACCGTAGATGGGCATGAAGCGCACGCCCTTGCCGGTCATCCACTGCAAGGTATCCAGGCTCTGCGACACGACCGTGTCCAACACGTGCGGGTCGGTGCGGTATTGGCTCATGGCCGCCAATTCACCGAAAAAATCGTCCTGGGTATAGGCGCCGAAATCGCTGCTTTCAACTTCACTCTCCAGCAGGTCCGGCATCAGGCTGCGCAAGTCCTCAACGCCCCGGTAAGCCACGCGAAAAGCGCCTCCGGTGTGCGCCGAGTTACCGCCGCGCTGCTCTTTCGGCGCGCGTTCAAGCAAGGCCACCCGCGCCCCTTGTTCGCGGGCGGAAAGGGCTGCGCAAAGCCCGGCATTGCCGCTGCCCAGCACGATGACGTCGTAAGGTTGCATACCCGCTCCTGATCTGTGGACTTCATTGTCCGATTATCAACAGGACCGCGCGGGGGACTTAGCCTGCGCGGTCGAATAGGCTTTTCAACTAATGCGCAAGGTGATGCGCTGGCTCGAGCTTGCGGGGTGCGGTCCAATTGATTGTAAAAGCACATCCGAACGCCGCCCGAGCCTTCGGCAGCGTCTACAGAGGGGGGATTGCGTTGGGTATGAGCAACATGCGATCTCCGGCGAACGCACCGACGTACACGTCGTGACCGACCTGCAAGGCCGTTGAGGCGCCATACAACGCCCCTTCTTGGGCGCGCATCAGTTCACGACTTGTGCCCTTGAGCGGATCGATCAATGCCACCACCGAGGGGCTGGGGCAGAATTCGTTGTGGCTGAGGAAACACCTGCGAAAGGTCTGTGCATCAGGCACGCCGGCCGTGAGCAGTTGCCCATCAGCCGTCCAGCTGAGGTTGTCCGGCAAGAAGTCGAGGGCGATCTTGCTGACGACTTTTTGTTGCTTGAAGTCGTACTGCCAGACGCCGCTGCCCGGCCATGCGGCGAACCAGACCGACTGACCGTCCTGGCTCACCTGAATGCCATTCGGTGCAGGGGCCTGGCTGTCGGGCAGACGCTGCAGTCCCGCGCTGGCGTGCCAGGCAAGCAAATGCCCGGTGGCGCGGCCATCGAGCAACTGCTCCAGGCGAGGATCGTCTTTCATTGCATCGAAGCTGAACATGGCCGTAACCACGAAGCCGCCGTCAGGCGTCGCGGCAACATCGTTGAGCATCGTGCCGTCCTGGCTTTCCACGCAACCACGCCAGATGGCCTTCCAGCTGTTGCCATCGCTGATCGGCTCAAAGAATTCCACAGCCTCTCGACCGTTGTGGTTGACCACCAACAACTGCGACTTACCATCGGCACGCTTGGATAGATGGATGCCATGGGCACCGATGGCGCCTTGCGGCTGCGCGCATGAAGGTTCGCCCCAACCCGGTGTCGCCTGCCGCTCGATGACCATATCGGTCACTTCGCGGGAGGCCAACGCCATGACTCGCAATCGGCTTTGATGGCTGGCGGCCAGTCCCGGCGTGGTGCTCAGGAACAGGAAACCGCCATCCGGCGAAAGCTCCAGATCCTCGGGGGGCGCCATGCCGCAGATCGGCGTGTAAGCGCTTTGCGCCACGCATGCCGGCACCTGTGGTTGAGCGGCAGAAACAGCGGTGCTGATAGCCAGCGCCAAGGCAGCGCTGGCCAAACGTAAATGGTTCATGATCCAACCCCGGTTTTATTGTAGTTATGCGTCCGTGTGCGGGGGCACAAGCCAGGCGCAAGCCCCTCGCGAGATGGCAACGAGAGGGATGCGCCGGGGCTTAGTGGCTCAGGAAGTCGATGACCAGGCGGTTGAACGCGTCCGCGTGTTCCCACTGAGCCCAGTGGCCACACTGGCTGAACACGTGCAAGCGCGAGTTCGGCAGGCCATTGAGCAGTTTCAGGCTCCAGTCGATCGGTACGAAACGGTCATCGCGGCCCCAGGTGATCAGGGTCGGATGCTTGATGTCCGGGAGGTTGGCAGAGAAATCGCCCATCTGGAATTTGCTCAGATCAACGCTCTTGATGAAGTTTTCCAAGTGCTGAGGGTTTGCCAGAATGCTCTTGTGACGCAGGCTGATCAGTTCTTCGGTCAGTGCGCTGGAGTCGTAGACAAACACATCCAGCATTTTCTTCAGGTTTTCCAGGGTCGGGTCACGGTACACGCCAAAGAGCAACTTGATGCCTTCCATCGGCAACGGCGTGAACAGGCTGGTACGCCCTACCCCACCTGAACCCATCAGGATCATTTTATCCAGGCGCTCCGGATAGGCCACGGCAAAGCCCAGGGCGCTGCCGCCACCCATCGAGTTCCCCACCAGGTGTGCCTTGTCGATGTCCAGTGCATCCATCAATGCCTTGATCGCTCGAGCGTTGATCACGAAACGCGGCTCGGCGGTAACCAGAGGGTCCGACTTGCCGAAGCCTGGGCAGTCCATGAGGATGACGCGGTAGCCGGCGTCGACGAAACTGTCGACGTTGCGGTGAAAGTTGGCCCAACCCGTTGCGCCTGCACCCGAGCCGTGGACCATGATCACCACCGGGCCTTCTCCGGCATCGTTGTAATGCATTTTCCACTCAGGGGTCTGCACGAATTTGCTGGTGTTTTCTTGGGTGAATCGACTCATGTGGATCAGTCCTTATTATGGTGGTGAAGCAGGAGCAAACAGCGCGTTGAAAACGCGTGTGTGAGAAAAAGAAAGCGTCAGGGTGATGCGCACCCTTCAGCCAGCCGCTGGCCGTAAACGTTAGCGGCGGCGGCTTCTTTATTGAGGAGAGCAATGACTGTGCCAGTCGTGGAAACGGGACTGCATGATCGAAAAAAATCCTTATTTAACAAAAAGTTATGCGTGATATTCGCACCATGAAAGAGGCTCGCTTCGGAGCTGATCGATCGTTTTTATTCAGAAGTTTTCAAAGATTCATGAAATTCGAGATGAAAAAGATGAAGACGTTGGATGCGTCACGTCGGGAAGGCAGCCAGGCGAAAAACCCTGTTGGAGCCGGCTTGCCGGCGAAGACGGCGGCACATTCAGTAGAGGTGCTAGCTGACAGACCGCTTTCGCCGGCAAGCCGGGCTCCTACAGGGGTTGCGGTGTTAGCGGTTTTTGAGCAGGTCCAGGGCGACGTCGACGATCATGTCTTCCTGGCCGCCGACCATGCGCCGTTTACCCAGTTCGACCAGGATGTCGAGGGTCTTCAGGCCGTATTTGGCCGCGGCGATTTCGGCGTGGCGCAGGAAGCTCGAGTAGACCCCGGCATAACCCAGGGCCAGGGTCTCGCGGTCGACCCGCACCGGCCGGTCCTGCAACGGACGGACGATGTCATCGGCCGCATCCATCAGCGTGTACAGGTCGGTGCCATGGTTCCAGCCAGGCGTTCGGCCGCAGCGATGAACACCTCCAGGGGCGCGTTACCGGCGCCGGCGCCCATGCCGGCGAGGCTGGCGTCGATGCGGTCGCAGCCTTCCTCGACCGCAGTAATCGAGTTCGCCACGCCCAGCGACAAGTTGTGGTGAGCGTGCATCCCGGTTTCGGTTTCCGGCTTGAGCACCGCCTTGAACGCACGGAATCGCTCGCGAATGTCCTGCATGTTCATCGCCCCGCCCGAGTCGGCCATGTACACGCAGGTGGCACCGTAGCTTTCCATCAGCTTGGCCTGCGCCGCCAACTGCTCGGCCGGGATCATGTGGCTCATCATCAGGAAACCGACGGTGTCCATGCCCAGTTTGCGGGCGTATTCGATGTGCTGTTTCGACACGTCCGCTTCGGTGCAGTGAGTGGCGATGCGCACCACCCGCGCCCCGGCGTTGTACGCGGCTTTCAGGTCATGCACCGTGCCGATGCCAGGCAACAGCAAGGTGGTGATCTTGGCGTGGCTGATCACATCGGCGGCCGCTTCGATCCACTCCAGATCGGTGTGCGCGGCGAAGCCATAGTTGAAGCTCGAGCCTTGCAGCCCGTCGCCATGAGCGACTTCGATCGAGTCGACCTTGGCCTTGTCCAGGGCGCGGGCGATGTCCTGCACGTTCTGCAGCGAATACTGGTGACGCACCGCGTGGCTGCCGTCACGCAGGGTCACGTCGGAGATGTAGAGTTTTTTGCCGGGATTGAAAGTCATGTCGGTCTCCTCAGGCGTTGAGCATCGACTGCGCCATGCGCTCGGCGGTGGCCAAGGCAGCGGAGGTCATGATGTCGAGATTGCCGGCGTAGGCTGGCAAGTAATGGGCGGCGCCTTCGACTTCGAGGAACACCGAAGTCTTGAGCCCGGAGAAGGTGCCGAGGCCGGGGATGTGCAGCGGCGCGTCTTCGGGGATCACGTCGAACTGCACTTTCTGCTTCAGGCGATAGCCCGGCACATAGGCCTGTACGGCGGCGGCCATCTCGACAATCGAGGCCTCGACCAGCGCCTGATCCGCCGCCTCGGACAGCACAAACACCGTGTCGCGCATCATCAACGGCGGCTCGGCCGGGTTCATCACGATGATCGCCTTGCCCTTGGCCGCGCCGCCGATCACTTCGATGGCCTTGGAAGTGGTTTCGGTGAACTCGTCGATGTTGGCACGGGTGCCGGGGCCGGCGGATTTGCTGGCGATCGAGGCGACGATTTCGGCGTAGTGCACCTTGGCCACCCGCGATACGGCCGCGACCATCGGAATGGTGGCCTGGCCGCCGCAGGTGACCATGTTGACGTTGAGCTGGGTCAGGTTCTGTTCCAGATTGACCACTGGCACGCAAGTAGGGGCCGATGGCTGCCGGGGTCAGGTCGATCAGGCGGATGCCAGGGTTTGATCGAGCGCAGGAACGCATCGTTCTTCACATGGGCACCGGCCGAGGTGGCATCGAACACGAAGTCGATGTCCTGGAACACGTCCATGCGAGTCAGGCCTTCGACGCCTTCGTGGGTCACCGCCACACCCAGGCGCGACGCGCGCGCCAGGCCGTCGGAGGCCGGGTCGATGCCGACCATCACCGCCATTTCCAGGTGCCTGGCATTGCGCAAAATCTTGATCATCAGGTCGGTGCCGATGTTGCCGGAACCGATGATGGCGACTTTCAATTTGTTGTTCATGATGTTGTGCAACCTCAGTCGAAACGCACCGAGCAAGTGCCGATACCGGCAATGCTCACTCGCAAATTATCCCCGGCGATCACGGGCACCATCGCCGACAGCGCACCGGACAGAATCACTTCACCGGCCTTGAGGCTCATCCCCAGTCGACCCAGGGTATTGGCCAGCCACGCCACGGCGTTGACGGGCGAGCCCATGGTCGCAGCCCCCGCACCGGTGCCGACGATCCGGCCGTTTTTCTCCAGCACCATGCCTGTGGTGTACAGATCCAGGTCCCGTGGGCTGACCAAGCGATCACTGAGCACGAATACGCCGCACGAAGCGTTGTCCGCCACCGTGTCCTGGATCTTGATTTTCCAGTCGCGGATGCGCGAATCAACGATCTCGAAACACGCCATCACCCCCTCCGTCGCCCGTAATACGTCGGCTGCGGTGATGCCAGGTCCTGACAGATCGTGCTTGAGGACGAAGGCGATTTCGCCCTCGGCCTTGGGTTGGATCAGCCCGGCCATGGCCACGCTGCCGCCCTGGTCGACGACCATGGCATCGGTCAACTGGCCGAAGTCCGGCTGACGCACGCCGAGCATGTCCATCACCGCCTGACTGGTGACGCCGATTTTTTTGCCGATGATCCGCTCACCGCCAGCCAGGCGGCGGCCGATCAGGTGCTGCTGGATCTGGTAGGCCTGCTCCATGGTCAAGCCGGGATGGCTGTCGGTCAGCGGCGCGATGGCCTGTGCTTCAACCAGTGCATTGAATAGCTTGTCGCCCAGCTGTTGGGTGTCGACGCTTGAATGGTTCACTCGATAACTCCTGTCCATTGATGAAAATCAGCGCTGCAGGTTGTCGGTAATGGCGTCGTAGCCCGCCGTCGCACAGTCGCAATCCTGCTCCTCACTGGCGCCGGACACGCCGATGGCGCCGACCAGGCGACCGCCCAGGTGCAGGGGCAATGCCCCGCCCATAGGCACCAGTCGAGGTCGCAGGATCAGACACTGGCGGACATGGTCGGGAGCGTCACGCAAGCGCTTGCCGACATCGGCGGTGGGCATGGCGAAGGACACGGCGGTCAACGCCTTGTCCTGGGCCAGGTCGATGGTATGCAGTGGCGCCCCGGCACTTCGACCGAAAGCCAGCAGGTGCCCGCCCCCGTCCAGTACCGCGACGCTGACCCGCCAACCGTGGTTGCAGGCATATTGCAGCGCCGTGTCCAGCGCCAACCGGGCCGTCGCCATGCTCAGCGGATCGCTCAACCGGGTGTCGGCCAATGGGATGCCCGAATTCATACAGAGATTTCCTTGAGTGAGGTGGCCGGCTGCGCAACAGGTGTTGCCGGACGCAGTAGAAAGCAGGCCAATGCAGGCACCAGGACCAGCGCCACCAGCATGTTGCAAAGGAACATGAAGGTGAGCAGCACGCCCATGTCGGCCTGGAACTTGATCGGGGAGAACACCCAGGTAACGACACCCAGGGACAGCGTCAGGCCGGTGAACACCACCACCCGACCGGTAAACATCAAGGCCTGCCGATAGGCCGTGGCCAGGCTCTCGCCACGGCGCAGCCAGAACAGCGTCACGCTGAGGATGTACAGCGCGTAGTCGACGCCGATGCCCACGCCCAGCGCCACCACCGGCAAGGTCGCCACTTTCAGGCCCATGTTCAGTTGCACCATCAATGCCTCGGCCACCAACGACGTGAGGATCAACGGCAGTACCGCGCACAAGACCGCACGCCACGAACGAAAGGCAATGAAGCACAGCAGCGACACCACCAGGTACACCCCCAGCAACATCCGCGTGTTGGCGCTTTTCACCACGATGTTGGTCGCGCTTTCAATCCCGGCGTTGCCGGCGGCCATCAGGAATGTGGCCTGTTCGTCGTTGTATTTTTCCGCGAAGGCAGCCGTGGTCCGGACCACCGACTCAAGGGTGTCGGCCTTGTGATCCTTGAGGTAGGCGTAGACCGACAGCAGGCTGCAGGTGCCGTTGAACAGTTCGCGGGGCGAGCGCATGGCCGCCGCGTTGATCATCGATTGGTTGGGCGGCAACTCGTCCCATTTGAAGTTGCCCTCGTTCATCCCGACGTTGATCTTGCGTGACAGCCCTGCGATGGACTTGGTGGTTTCCACGCCTGGCAATTCCCGCAGGCGCCACTCCAGTTCTTCGACCTTGCGCAAAATCGGGTAGTCGACGCAGTGTCCGGCCGGGGTCTCGACCATGATCACGAACACATCGCTGCTGGCCTGGTAATGCTCGATGATGAAGCGGTTATCCAGGTTGTAGCGCGAATCGGCGCGCAGCTCCGGCGCGCCCGGGTCGAGGTCACCGACCTTCAAGTCCTTGGCCATCCACAACGCGCCGAGACCGACCACCACTGCCACGCCAATCGCCAGGCGCGCCGCACGGCGACCGGTGAAGTGCTCGAACAGCCGCACCAGCAGCGGCAGCGATTGCCCTTCGAGCAGGGTTTCATGCTTGAGGCTACGGGCCGCCGCGCTCGGTGAAACACCGGTGAACGAGAGCATGATCGGCAACAAGGCCAGGTTGGTGAACACCAGGATGCCCACGCCCAGGCTGGCGATCAGTGCCAGTTCCTGGATGACCGGCACGTCGACGATCGTCAATACGGCAAAGCCCACGACGTCCGCCAGCAATGCGGTGATGCCCGCGGCAAACAAGCGGCGAAAGGTGTAGCGGGCAGCGATCAACCGGTGAGTGCCGCGCCCGACATCCTGCATGATGCCGTTCATTTTCTGCGCGCCGTGGCTCACGCCGATGGCATAGACCAGAAAGGGCACCAGGATCGAATAGGGGTTGAGTTCATAACCCAGCAGCGGCAACAGACCCAGCAACCAGATCACGCCAATCAAGGTGCAGCCCTGCACCACCAGCGTACTGCGCACGCAGCGGGTGAATTGGTAGAGGATCGCACTGGTGATCAACACCGCCACCGCAAAAAACCCCAACACCGCGTACAGGCCGTCGATCAGGTCGCCCATCACTTTGGCGAAACCGATGATGTGGATGTCGACGCCACGCTGCGAATACGTGCTGCGCAAGGTTTCCAGGCTGTCGGACAGTTGTTTGTAGTCCAGGGTCTGGCCGGTTTTAGGGTCGATTTCCAACAGCGGCAAATAAATGATGCTCGAGCGCAGATCACGCGCCACCAACTGACCTGTTTCTCCCGAACGCTCGACGTTGTCACGCAGGTTGTCCAGGCTTTTGGCGCCACCATCAAAGCCATCCGGGACCACCGGGCCGCCATCGAAGCCCTCTTCAGTCACACCCTGCCAGCGCGTCGCCGGGGTCCAGAGCGACCGCATGAAAGCGCGGTCGACTCCGTTGACCAGGTACAACTCGTCGTTGAGCTGACGCAGTGTTTCCATGTAAGTGGCGTTGAAAATATCGCCCTCTTCACGCATCGACACCGCGACCCTTATCGCGTTGCCCGCCCCCTTGAGGTCACGGGCATGCTCCAGGTAGTTGAGGGTGAAGGGATGATGGGCGGGAATGGTTTTCAGGTAGCTGGCATTGAGCCGTACCTGGCTGGCCGCCACAGCGAGCAGCACCGTGACGATCAGGCAGAAGCCGACCACCAGGAAGCGGTGATTGAACAACACGCGCTCCAGACGATTACCTGAATACTTATCGAAATCCGCCAGGGAGGCGATAGCGGTAAAGCCATCGGAATTGCTGATAGCCATCGTGAGTAACCTTCTATGCAGGCCGACTTAGCGCAACGCGCTCGGCGGGAAACGAGTGATGCCATGGGTGCCGACAGCCAGGCTGCCGCCATCGGGCAGCGCCAGCAGGGCGATCAATGGGAAGCGTTCTTCAGGCAATACCGCACGGAAGCTGCGACCGTCATCACGGCTGAGCCAGCCCTGCCCCGACTCATCCGCCAACAGCAGCGAGCCGTCGCGCAATTCGGTGGCTGCCGTCAGGCTCTTGCCCGATGCCAGGCTCACAGCCTGCCAACTGGCGCCCTGATCGACCGAGCGGACCACATGCCCGCGCAAACCCACGGCCAGCAGGCTGTTATTGCGCGTGGCCAACAGGCCAAAGAAGCTGCCCTCATAAGGGCTCGCAAAACGGGTGAACCCCTGCAAGTCATTGTTCACTCGCAGCAACGCGCCCTGCTCCCCGGCCACATACACCCGACCGCCCATGACCTGCACCGCGTTGAGGTGTCGTGAATCACTGCCATCGAGCAACGCCAGCGCCGGCTGCCAACGCTGTCCGGCGTTTTGCGTGCTGAACGCCAACCCGTAAGCGCCCAGGGCCAATACCCGTCCATCGCCCATGCACTGCACGGCCAAAAACGGCTTGTCAGCGCCTTCGGCCACCAGGCGGCGCGCCTCGTCGACCCGCTCAGGGTCCTGGCGCACCTGCAAAATCGACTGCGCGACTTGCACACCGTCCATTTGCCGAGTCCAGTGGGCGCCGCCATCGCGGGTGGCGAGAATGACCCCGCGATGACCAACGGCCCAACCATTGGCCGCATCGGCAAAGCACACACCGGTCAGGCTGACCGTGACCGGAACACTGGCTTGCTGCCAGTGCTGGCCCTGATCGTCAGAGTAAAGAATGGTGCGCGCATGCCGGCGACCAACCAGCCGCTCGCCCGCCATGGCGGCGGCATTGAATGCCAAACGGCTGGCCAGTGCCGAGATCCCGGCAGGTTGCTCCAGCGTATCGGCGACCTGTCTGGACGCGGCGCTGCTGCTGGAAACCGCGGCGATCAAGCTGAAGCCAAGCACGCAGGCCAACGCAAATCTGTTTTTATTCACCACATACCTCCGGTAAGACCGGCCAGCCCTTCCCGTGAGGAAGGGCTCGCCACGGGCATCAGCGTGCGCTCATCTTGGTCAGGGACTCAGGCGAGAAGAAGCTTTCACGTCGACGTTCGGTGATTGCGTATTGCTCGTTGCCCGCGTCGCCCATTGCACAGTTGTACATCCAGGCCTTGGTCCGGTGGTCATGGAAGAAGCCGGTGCAATAATTCACCGTGGCCGGGATATCCGGCGCTACGAAGGGTGTCGACAGCGACGTGCGCCACAGGGTGCCTTCGGCGTCCCAGCCATCGATCATCGCGTTCCCCCAGTTGTCTTCGTCGTAGTAATACGTGCGCTTGGGCACGGCATGACGCTTGCCCGCCTTGAGGGTGGCCTCGACTTCCCAGACCCGATGCAGCTCCCAGCGCATGTAGTCCGGGTTGACGTGACGCTGGCCCATGACTTTTTCATCGGCGTTGGCCAGCAATTGGTTGTTGTTGTACGGAATGATCATTTCTTTCTTGCCGATCAGCTTCCAGTCGAAGCGCTCCGGCGAACCGGTGCCACCGTAGTTTTCATCGACGAAATTGACGCCCGACGCCACGGAGTTGGGCGTGTCGAAGTTGATGCTCGGCGCACGACGCACCCGGCGCTGCCCCGACAGGTATTGCCACAAGGTGCGGCCCTGCACGTAATCCGTCACGTTATGCACCATCAGCGCTTCACCCGCCCGGAAGGCCGGCGCATACGTCAGCTGGATGGCCATCATGAAGTTCGGCCCGGCGGTCTCCACCGAACCGTCCTTGTAGTAGTAGGGATATTGCGCATTGTCCTCGGCGGCGGTGGCCAACACGCGTTGACCATCGGCGGTGGTGGTCCAGACCTTGTACTTGCCTTTGGTGGCATCGCCCCGCCATAGCAGCTGGTGGTTCCACTGCACTTCGATGCCGGATTTTGGCAGCGGGAATGGCACCCCTCCGTAAGCGCCCTTGACGATCAGGCCGTCACCTTCGAGCGAGGCGTGCGTGGCGTTTTTCAGGGTGTTGTCGTACACCCACTGCGGCGCCGATGCCGTGCGGCGTGTGGGGAATACGTCGATGCGGAACGTTTGCGGGTTGTCCTTGAACAGTTGGATCACGCCGGCGCTCAGTTTGTCCTGGTACTTGGCCAGGTTGGCGGCAGTGATGGTGTACAGCGGTTTGTCCTGGGCGAATGGGTCGTACGCCCGATGCCCCTGCTGATAACCCGCCGGCACCGTGGAATACCCCCCCGTCCAAGCCGGGATACTGCCGTCGGCATTGCCGGCACGCACGGCGCCCAAGGGTGTCAGCGTGGAGTTCAACGCCTGAGCGTCTGCCGCGCTGACCGCCCCGTAGGCGGACACCACGGACATGGACAAGGTGAAACAGGTCAACAGCTGAGTGATCTTATTGTTGTTCATGGCCATTACTCAGAATGTATGGGACACGCTGAAGGACAGGAAATCCCGGTCAGCATTGGTCTGTTTGAAGGTTTTGATCCCGCCGATATTGATGGGCGCCGAGGGGCCGTAATAGCCGGTGTAGGCCAGGGTGAAGGTGACCGATTTCAGATAGTCCGCCGTCAGACCGACGTTGTAGTCGCCGCCCTTGCTCTGGCTGAATCCACCCACCGCCGAAGAGCGGCCGTCGATGCCGTAGCTGAAACCCATCGGCACCGACAGGTCGACACCATCGATGACCTGGAAGTAGGTCGGAGAAAACGCCACCCGGATCGCGGTGGCATCACGGGTGCCGTTGGGGTCGAGGTTGTCCTGGTTCTTGTCGACGCTCAGCCGGCGGTTCCAGGCCAGCTCGCCCAGCAGGCTGGCGGTGTCCCAGAACATCCCGGTCGGCATGATGTAGATCATGTTGACCTGGGCATGCGCGGTACGGCCCACCGCATACAGCGGATTGCCGTCGTTGTCGCCGTTGCCCGCCAGGTCAGTCATGGTCAGGCTGACCAACGGTGCGTTGTCGCGTACCGAGGCTTCAAAACCGAAGTTGATGTCGCCAAAGCCACGGTTGGCACTGAAGCCGTAGGCACGGATGTCCTCGGGGAACACCAGCATGTATTCGCCGATCTGGTCCGCACGACTGCCCGCCCCCAGCCCGGGACGCAGCTGCGTCTGGAAATTCTTGTCGTGGTAGTTGATGGCGTACAGGCCGAAGTCGGTATCCAGTGCCTCGGAGCGGTAGCGCAGTTGCACGCCCCACTGACCACTGTCGCGCGCCTCGATGTCATCGCCACGATAGAACGAGGCCGCGGGCGCCCCGTTCGGCAAACGGCCCACGACGATCCGTTCACCGCCTTCGTCGAGCAGATCCGCCGGGCTGAAATAGCTGCCCGCCCCTGGAATACGCGTACGCTCCCACTCGAACTGGTAGTAGCCACCGACGGAAACGGTCGGTGTGATCTGCAGTTGCGTGGAGAACTGCTTGACCGGCAGGCCAAGCTCCTTGAACTGCGAGTTGGGTACGGTCAGCGCACGTACCGCATCGATCGGTTGCTGGCCGGCGGCAATACCGTTGCCGCCGTAGAACAGGCTTTCACCGTAGAGCAACGAGTGTTGGCCCAGCCGTGACACGCCCCACATTTCATCGCCCACATCGTAGTTGACGTAGACAAACGCATCGCGGAACTCCGCGTCCCGCCCGTGCAAGTCACGGGTGTCTTTAGTGAACCGGTCATAACGCACACTGTAGGCGTTGGCAGTACCGGGTGAGTCGTTATCGTTGCCCTTGTTGTACACATCGTCGTACCAGGCGGCGCCGCTGACCCGCGCGCCGACTTTCTGGTAGGAGATGTCAAATTCCGAGAACAGATCCAGGCGGTTGGAGATCATGCCCTTGTCGAAATTGCGATCGCCATCGTCCAGGTTCGAGTCCGCGACCAGCTTGTCGTGCTGGTCCTTGACCCGCCAGGCGTTGGAATACTTGACGTTGGTATCGAAGCGAACCTTCAGGTCGGAACTGCCGGTATCGAACTCCATCGCCTGCGCGCCGGACAACACTGAGCAGCCGAGTAAAGCCGCTGCCAGGCGGGTCAATCGTGGACGCTGGGCAGCCGAACGGACACAACCGGGTGCTCGGTTCTGATGTATAGACATTAAAAGACCTCTGCGACAGTAAGCCGATTTTTGTTTTTATGAGTGACCGCCGAGGAAGCGGTAGTCGGGTCTCGTCGGGAGGAATGCGTTCCTCCCGATCCAGCGATTCAGTCGTTGAGCGACACCGGCTCCAGGCCGAACATCATCGGTGGCAGTTGCTGCCCCAACAGATAGGCGCCAAGCATGCCCGCGGTGTCATCGGCATTCTGGGTAATGTGGTTGGACGCGGCGATGACATCGCGCAGGATGCGCTGCAGTGGATTGTTCAGGTAAATGCCACGGGCCGACGTGGCCTTGAACAGCAGCATCACCGCCTCTTCGCAGTCGCGACCGACTCGGGCGATGTCGAGCATGTAGTGCACGCGATCGAAGGCCGGTACCAGCTCGCGGCGCTCGACGTACTCACTGCTCTCGGCCAGCATTTGCAAGAGTCGCGCACGGGCCGAACGCACCCGGACCACCGCATTGCCCAACCGGTCCTTGACGTAAGGGCTCAGTGCCGCCCCTGCGCCGTCCGTGGTGTTGGTGCGCACGCTCATCTGCCGGATGTACTCATCGATCCCGCCCTGGGCCATCCCCACGATCAAGGCCGAAACGGCACCGAAGAAGATCTGGTTGAACGGGTACAGATAGTTCGCCGGGCGTTCGCTGTAGGTGTACTGGATCAGGCTGTGGGCACGGTGATACGGCACGAACGCATGCTTGATCACCAGGCTCTTGCTGCCGGTACCGGCCAGGCCGAAGGTGTGCCAATCGTCTTCAATGACCCATGCGGAGCTGGGCACCAGCATCGACATGCGATCGATCACCTGACCGCTGGCATCACGCCGCAGGCCGCCGAGAAACGCCCATTTGCCGTGATCGCAACCGCTGGAAGTTTTCCACGTGCCGCTGATGTTGAAGCCACCCTCGACCTCTTCGACCTTGCCGAATGGCGGGTAGGACGAGGCGGTGATCACGGCATTGTCCTCACCCCAGGCATCCAGGCATGCCTGCTCTGGCAACGAACCGTATTCCCACTGGTGGATACCCAGAATCATCATGTTCCAGGCGCTGCTGCAGCAGCCACGCCCCAACTCCATCAGGACTTTGTAGAACACCGCGGGCGCCATCTCCCAGCCGCCATATTCCTTGGGCTGGAGGATCTTGAAGAAACCGGCGTCGACGAACGCCTGTATGGTCTGGCTGGACACCATCCGGTTCTTTTCCACTGAGTCGGCTTTATCCATCAGCATCGGAAGCAAGCCACGGGCGCGTTCGAGCAATTGCGCTTCGGTTGGAATCGCCTGGGCATCCACAGTCTCGGTAGGCTTGACGAAATTGTTCATAGGTCTGTGATCTCTGGTTTATTGTTTTTGTCAGGTTGAAAGCCGTCAGGGCTTCACTTGAGCGCAGCGAACCTGCTGTTGAAATACACCAAGGCGCCGTCCTGCTCTTGCAGGCCGCGGACACCGACGACTTCGCCGATAAACATGTCGTGGGTGCTGGCCGGGATGACTTGCTCCAACCGGCATTCGAAACTCACCAGCGCGTCTTCGAGCAAAGGCACGCCAGTGACCCCCGACTCCCAGCAACCTTCTGCAAAGCGCTCCTCGCCGCTGACCCCTTCGACCATTCCGGCAAAGCGCTTGGCAATGAACTCCTGGTCATGGGCCAGCACATTGATGCTGAAAGCGCCGGCGCGCTGAATCACTTCATGCGCCCGAACATTACGGTTCACGCAGATCAGCAACCGCGGCGGGTCGGCGGTGATCGAACACACCGCCGTTGCCGTCAGCCCGGCTCTCTCGCTGTCACTGCCGCTGGCGATCACCACACAGGCGCCGGCCAGATGGCGCATGCCCTTACAGAAATCAGCGGTGGCCACCGTTGGCGGAATCACTGCTGGCGTACTACTTGATTGAATGGCGTTTAACATCTGGAAAACCTCACTGTGTCGCAGGCACGGGTAGCCCGCAGGCGTGATTGCTGCATGACCAGGCCGGCAGCCCGTCGTGGCTCAGAGAACGATGTTGCGTTTGTGACCCCAGTCGCTCATTTTGTTGAACGCCTTCACTTCCCAATGCCGGTCGTCAATGACCACCCCGCCCCAACCCATTTCGAAGTTGAACCCCGAAGGGGTCTGGGCATAGAAAGAAAAGGTCCTGTCGTTCGGGTGATGACCGAGTTCGAGAATGATCGGGATGCCCGCCTTGATGCAGCGGTCGTAGGCCAGGCCGACGTCGTCCATGTTCTGCACCTGGACCATGAAGTGGTTGAGCACCTTGGGGCTGGGCGCCTGCGCCGTGGCGATGGAATGATGACGACCCGTTGCGGTGTGGAAGAACGTGGCGTCCACCACGATGCCCGGTTGCACTTCCTCACGGATGTAATCGCTGACTCGCAGCTTCAACACATCCTTGTAGAAGCTCACGGTTTGCGGCCCGTTCTTGGCAAACGGCAGGAGGTGGCCGATGCCCAGATCGCCGGTGACAAAACTGCCCTTGAGCACTTTCGACCGAAACACGTCGTTCAGGCCGGCTTCGCTGTGGCCGAAGAAAAACTCGTGAGTGAAACCGTTCGGGTCCTGGACGCTGTACGCCTTTTCCACCCTGCGACGTTGCAACAACTCACGGGAAAGTACTTCGACCGCAACCTCTTTTTCCCGCAGCTCGCCGACATAACTTTCAAGCTCCTGCTCGCTGCGAAACTGCCAGCCGGCCACCAGGATGTCGTCGATCGGATTCTTTTCCAGGAAGAATCGCTGGGCGTATTCATCCATGCGCAAGGTCAACCCCTGCTCGTCGCGATGGGCCACCTGCATGCCGATGATGTCAGTGGCCAGCCACTGCCACTGATCAAGGTCGCTTACACCGAATCCTGCGTAGGCCAACGAGTGAATTTCTGCCACTTGCCTGCACCTCATCTTGTTTTTGTTGTTCTGCTCTTTCTGATGACGCTTTGAAGAACAGCTGTTGAAGGGACAAGAGCAAGCGCTGTGCCAGCATTGGAACGCCAGCAAAACTAAATAATTTTTCCTTATTAATCATTGCTTTATGAACAACAGGCAGCAGGTTTATGGCCACGATGCAGAGGTCGCTCGAGGGCAGGAAAATTTAAGAAAATTCGAAAACTGCGAATTTCATTCAAGGATTTTCGTGAACCCGAGGCTGGTGAAAAATTTTTTGGATTGCAGAGAATGGATAGCGCGTCCAAGACACGCTGTGCTTCAGTGCGTGCAGCATGTAGGAGCGAGGCTTGCCGGCGAAGGCGCCCGCTCAATCACCACCGAAAGGCGCTCATGACATTTCTGGCACGCGTCTGGCATTGGGTAGTGGCTTCTGCTATTGGCTATTTTGCTGTTTGCCTTCAACAAGTAATAAAAACATAGGCGCACTTGATGACTTCTTTCCCCATCGATGACGAAGCGCGTTCGCGGCAGTCGCGTAATCGCAACGGCATAAACATCATCACCGACCTGCGTTTCCCGGACATGCAGGACCTGGTCGACCGGCTGTATTTCAACCCCAAGGAGGGGCTGATCTGGCTGGGTGATAAACGCATGATGCTGATGCATGTAGAGGCGTTCGGCGCGTTGCGTCAGGAGCTGCTGGAAAGCAACGGCGTGGAGTTCACCCGAGGCCTGTTGACCCGCGTCGGCTACCTGACGGGCCAGCGTGATGCCGACCTGGCCATCCAGGCCCGCGGCACGGGTAATGAACTGGACATCGCGGCGGCCGGGGGGCAGTTGCACGCCTTGTCCGGCATCGTCGAAGTCGCACCGGTGTGCATCGAGTTCGATCACGCCAAGGGCTTCAAATACGGCGAGTTCACCTGGAAACGCTCGGTCGAAAGTGACGTCCATATCGCCGCCAACGGCGTCAGCACCGACCCTATCTGCTGGATGGAAGTGGGCTACAGCTCAGGGTTCATGAGCCGCCTGATGGGCCGTCGTCTGCTGGCCCGGGAAACCCAATGCCAGGGCTGCGGACATGATCTGTGCCGGGTGATCGTCAAGCCGGTCGAGGACTGGGACAACACCGAAGAGGACCTCAAATACTTCCAGCCACAGGTCACCGACCATCGCCGGACACAACCGGTCAAGCCGGTTACAAACACCCCCGTCAATACGGCGCCGTCGCCCTTCGGCCTGGTAGAGAGCCAACCCTCGGTGAGCGAATTCGGCCGCCCGGTGGGCAGTTCCGCCGCGTACCATATCGCCATGCATAAAATCCTGCGAGTGGCAGGCACCAATGCCACGGTCCTGCTGCTGGGCGAGAGCGGCGTCGGCAAAACCATGTTCGCCCACGAGTTGCATGGCAACAGCCTGCGGGCCAACACGCCTTTTGTGGAGATCAACTGTGCCGCCATCCCCGAGCAACTGATCGAGTCGGAACTGTTCGGCGTACAGCGCGGCGCCTATTCGGGCGCGACGGACCCACGGCCGGGGCGTTTTGAAATTGCCCATGGCGGCACGATTTTCCTCGACGAGGTGGCCACCTTGAGCATGACCGCCCAAGGCAAACTGCTGCGAGTGCTGCAAAGCGGTGACCTCGAACGATTGGGCAGCAATAAAACGATCAAGGTCGACGTGCGGGTCATCGCCGCCACCAACGAAGACCTCGCCAAGGCAGTCAAGGCCGGCCGGTTTCGCAGCGACCTGTTCTATCGCCTGAACGTGTTTCCGATCACCATCGCCCCCTTGCGCGAACGCAAGGACGACTTGCCCCTGTTGCTCGACACGGTGATGCGCAAATTGTGCGCCCTGCACGGCCGTCACTTGACCGGTGTGGCGCCCAGAGCCTTGCAAGTCATTCTGGACTACCACTGGCCGGGCAATATTCGCGAGTTCGAGAACGTCATCGAGCGGGCCATCATCCTCTCCGACGACGGTGACATGCTGGATATCCGTCATCTCTCGGGCCTCGATGCCTTGGGCGGGCAGCTCGAGCGCATCGGTACCGTCAGCTGGGACAGCGGCCCGGCCATCGGCATTCGCATGCCCCAGGTCGACGTTCCGAGCGTAGGCTTGGCGCAGCAGGACAATGCCAGCCATGACCAACTGCTCGCGGTCGCGCAACGCACGCTGCAACGGGGGCCGGTACGCCTGAGTCAGATCGAGGAGGTGTATATCGAAGTGGCCATGCAGCTCAGCGAAAATAACATTTCGCGCGCCGCCACCTTATTGGGGCTGAGCCGTGCGCAACTGGATTATCGACTGAAAAAAATGTCTTCGGACGAATCCGGCGCCCAGCGATAGTCGTAGAGACAACACCGGGCGATAGCGAACTTCAAGAGAGGGCCGGGATCGCCTTGGTGGCGGCTCCCGGTGAGCGTTGGCGATCAGTCGAAAGCGACGGCCGAGTCAATGCTGGTGCAAAAGCGCGCGATACTGGCCATCGAATTTTCATGCTCTTGCGCCGACGGCGATGCGCAACAGTCTTCCAGTACCCGCACATCGAAATCCCGATCGTGGGCATCTCGTACCGTGGCCTGGACCACCGCTTGAGTACTGACACCGCTGCAGTAGATGCGCTCGATGCCTTCGCGACGCAACAGCACTTCCAGGGAGGTGCCATAGAAAGGTGAAACCCGGTGCTTGACGATGTTCCACTCGTTCGCCAAGGGTGCCAGCTCATCATGCACCGCACCGCCCCAGGCGTCCTTTTTCAAAATGCCGTTTTTTGCGATGGCGCCGAACACCTGGGAGGCGGGATTGGCTTCGCGATGGTCGTCGGAAAACGCTACCCGCACAAACGCCACCGCAATGCCTTTGCCGCGCGCCTTGGCAATGGCCGCTGCCGTACGGGCGATCAATTCGCGGCTGCGTACCTGCTCGCCCAGCGGCCCCTTGCCACTGGCCCCGTCGGGGTGAACCAGGTCGTTTTGCATGTCCAGAACCAGATAAATACTTTTCATCATGCTTTTCCCTTGGTTGGAATCAGTCGCACCACAGTGCACCGTTGATATCGAGGATTTCCCCGCTGATAAATCCTGCCTTGTCCGACAGCATGAAGCTGACGGCCGACGCCACTTCTTCGGCTCGGCCCATGCGTCCCAACGGGATCAGCGCGCGCAGATTGTCCGGGAAGGACGTGGTCATTTCAGTGGCGATCGGGCCTGGCGCCACGGCGTTGACCCGAACCCCGGCGCTGGCCAATTCCTTGGCCAGGAACAGGGTCATGGTGTGCACCGCCGACTTGGACATGCCGTAAGCGACGCCACCGGCTCGTGTCTGTTCATTGGCATCCAGCCAAGGGCGGGCGTTGCCACCGTTCTTGCCGACCACTGAACCGATGTTGACGATGCTCCCCTGCTTGCGCTCGGCCATCAGTTGGCCGATCAGCTGACAAGGAATCAGCGTGCCCTGTACGTTGACCCGCATCACCCGTTCAAACTCCGAGACCTTGAGTTCCAACGCGCTACCCGTGGACAAGACTCCCGCGACATTGACCAACGCAGTGATGGGCCCCATGTCATCTTCGATCTGCTCGACCACATCGCGCACGGCGATGCGCGAAGCCACATCGCAGGAATAGAAACGCATGTTCGGGCCCAACACTCGCGGCTCGGCCAGGTCCAGCGCCGCGACCTGATAACCTTCACTGCTCAGCAGCTTGCACACTGCGCTGCCAATGGCACCGCCGGCACCGGTCACTACCGCGACGCTCATTGCGCACCCCGCTGCTGCATCGCGGCCTGGCCCGCCAGGCGGCCGAACACCAGGCCCTTGAGGACTGAAGTGCCGCCGGCGTAGTTGCCGAAATACAAGCCCACGGTTTCACCGGCGGCATAAAGGTTGCCAATCGGATGACCATCGGCGTTTATCACCTGCGCACGCTCATCCACCTTGAGGCCACCGAAGGTGAACACGTTGGCGGAAATGATCGGGTAGGCGAAAAACGGGCCGGCATCCAACGGCAGCGCCCAGTTGCTTTTAGGCGGTTGCAGGCCCTCGGTAGCCACGCCATCGAGCTGCAACGGCTTGTAGTCCCCGGGGACACAGGCGGCGTTATAGCGGCTCACTGTGTCTTGCAAGGTGCTTGGGCAAACACCCAGCTTCGCAGCCAGCCCGGCCAGGGTCGCCCCTTCGATCGCGGCCTGATCGGTGCGGATCGCCAGGCGGTAGTTGGGGACGTCCTTGACCTTCTGATCGAGAATGACCCAGGCAATGCCTTCATCCTGCTGGTAGATCTGCCGCGTCACCCGTTCGTACCAGGCGTCCACCGTACCCGGTGCTTCGTCAGTGAAGCGCAGCCCCTGTTTGTTGATCAAAATGCCATAGGGGAACACGAAAATGGACGGCTCGGAAATGCCCGAGCGCGGGTCCACGGGTTCGGCGTGATAGCTGCCGTAATCGCCACTGGCGGCGGCGCCGACGTCCAGCGCCATCTGGATGCCTTCACCCCGGTTGTAATAGGCGCCCTTGCACACCGGACGCAAATACACCGAACGCGGTCCCAGGTAGCGGCTGAGCATTTCCGTGTTGCCTTCAAAGCCACCGCTGGCCAACACCACGGCACCGCGAAAAACCAGATCGCCCTGCAGACGTGAAAGGGCCCGGATGCCGAGCACCTTCGCATAACCTTCGGTCAATAATTCGCGTCCGGAGGTTTCATAGAAAAACTCTGCGCCCAGGGCCTCGGCTTTGGCCGCCAGGGCTTCGACGATGGCCTCGCCACCGCCGACCGGCAGCAACCGTGGCTGGGTGCTGGTCAGGAATTGGGTCGGCAGGAAATCGAACTTCACGCCGTGGCGCTTCAGCCATTCAATGGTGCCCGGCACTTGTTCGGCAAAGGTGCCGATCACACTGGCGTCCACGGAGCCCAGCGCGCGGGTCTGTGCCGACCAGTCAGCGCGATCGGCGAGGGTTTCGGCGACAAAATCCGGGTCCTGGTAATAGCCGGAATGCTCGGCCAGGAACTGGTCGAAATCGTCGGTCACCTCCGTATGGCTCTTCATTCGCAGATAGGCCTCGGTGAAGCGGCTCTGCCCGCCCCGCTCTTCTCGACTGGCCCGTTCCAGCACGGCCACGCGCAGGCCGCGCTCGGCGCCTGCCACTGCCGCCGACAGACCGGCGACACCGCAGCCCACCACAATCAGATCGAAGTTTAATTCAGCCATGGGTAGTTCCTCTCTTGGTGGCTGGTACTATAGAAATCGCTGCCCCTGGGTTCGAGCCTGACGCGGCTAATGGGCTATTAGAAAAAGGTGAAAACCGATGGACAGACTCTGGGCAATGCAGGTGTTCGTGCGCGTGGTGGAATGCGGCAGTTTCAGCCGCGCCGCCGAGTCGCTGGACATCGCCAATGCCACCGTGACCTCCAGCGTGCGCAAGCTGGAGGACTACCTGGGGGTGACCTTGTTATCGCGCAACACCCGTTCGTTGCGCTTGACCGACGACGGCGAAGGTTATTTCCAGCAGTGCAACCAGGTGCTGCAGCTGGTCAGCGACATGGAAGCCCAGGTTCGTCAGAAGAAAGGTGAGATCAGCGGACAGTTATGCATCGAGTCGCCGGCGGCGTTCGCCCGTGCGTTGCTGTGCCCGGCGCTACCGGCCTTTACGGCGCAGCACCCCGGCTTGTCCGTGGCGTTGCGCCAGACCGACCATGCCGAAGACCTGATTGCCACGGGCACCGACGTAGCGATCCGCATCGACTCGGTCAATGACGCCGACCTGGTCGCCCGTCCGCTGTATCAAGCGCACTACGTGGCTTGCGCCGCACCCGGCTTGCTCAAACGGATCGGCACGCCCGAACAGCCGCAGGACCTGCAGCCCAAGCACTGCCTGGGGATTTTCGGCGCCGGTCGCTACACCGTATCGGACTGGACCTTTGCCTGCGAGGGCGAGCAACACCAACTGACGCCCCGTGGCGACCTGCACTTCAACAGCACCGACGCGCTGATCCAGGCCGCCTTGGCCGAGCAAGGCGTCATCTATGTGCTGGACGTGTTCGTCAACGGGCTGATCCGCCGCGGCGAACTGGTGGAATTGTTTCCCGACTGGAGCACCGGCAGCCGCAGCTTTTACACGGTGACACCCAAAGCGCGCTTCATTGCGCCACGCACCCGTGCGTTCATCGATTTCATCCTCGCCACCCTGGATGCACAGCGCCGTCCTGCTTCGGGCGCGAGCATCGCGGTACGGCAAGGACGCCGCGGGCTGGTTTAGCGACCCGGTAACGGCTGAAGAATGCCAGCCACTTGCGTGAACTGGCATGTGCCCGGGGCCCTATCGCAACTCGTCCAGTAACGCAGGCAGCAGCGTTTCCCAAGGGGCCACGATGCCCAGGCTGGCGACCTTGAAAATGTCCGCTTCGGGATCCTTGTTGATCGCCACGATACAGCTGTCCAGGCTGACCCCAGCCAGATGCTGCAGGGTGCCGGAGATACCTACCGCCAGGTAGACCTGCGGGCTGACGAACTTGCCTGATACGCCCACCTGACGCAGCACGGGCACCATGCCCGCATCCACCGCGGGCAGACTGCCGCCCAGTGTTCCGCCCAGGCTCAACGCCAGTTCCTCAAGCAACGCAAAGCCTTGTTCATTGACCCCTCTGCCACCGGACACCACCAGCTTGGCACCCTCCAGAGGCGGCAGGTGTTGGCCGCTGTCACGTTTCTCCAGGGTCAGCGCTCCGGGCAGGAGACCGTGCAGTTCGATGGTGAACACATCAGCGTCGGCTTGCGCATTCAACCGCGCACGACCTGCGCGCAAGCAGGCGAAGGCTGGCCCACGGGTGATCTCCAGGCAGAGGCGCATGCGTCCACCCCATGCCGCGCGTTCCGCCAGCAGCGTATCGCCGTCAAACCCCAGGGCCAGGCAGCGCCCCAACGCCTGGCCATCGAGACCATCGCCAGCAGCGCCGCCAACTCTTCGCCTTGGGGGCCGGGTGGCAGCAGCACCAACGGCACGTCGCCGCCCAACCGCGGAATCGCCCTCAGCGCTTCGCCGATCGCCGCGACCAGCACCTGGGGCTCGTCGCATTCACCTAACGCCGCCTGCACGCACTGATACACCTGTCGTGCCCCGGCCCGCATCGCGCACTCGGCATCCCGGGCACTGGGCTGGCTACTGATCAGCACCGCCGCGAAGCCCTCGGCGCCACTGACCTGTTGCGCTGCGCCCAGTGCCGCTTCCAGCGCCTGAGCGCCCCAGGTTTGGGGAATGACCGTCAGAACTCTGCTCATGGATTGACCCCTTGCTCTTTTAACCAGCTGGACAACGCTTTGGCCTGCTGGCCGACATCCCCGTCCAACAGCCGACACTGCCCCAGACGAGGGATCACCGGCGCGGCGTGTAGCCGTGACAGGGTCATCCCCGTACGTACCGGGGCCGACGCAGCGACATGGGCAAAGGTCATGCGCTTGGCCTGCATGACGTTTTTCATCAGGGGGTGGCGCAGCTTGTTGCGCCGATCATTGGTCACACTCGCCACCAAGGGCTGATCGACCCGCAGCCACTCTTCACAGGTGCCGCGCTCGCGCATCAGCCACAGTTGCTCGCCTTGCCATTGGCCGGACTGGGCCATGGCAAACTGCGGTCTGCCAATACTGCGGGCGAGCAATACCGCGATACTGCCTTCATCCAGATCACCCAGTTCACGCCCCACCAGCACCAGTTCGTGCCCGGCATAATCGCGCTCAATCAGCCCGGCCATCTGCGCGGCTGTCTGGCGGGCATCCCACAACTGGCAGGGTTGCAGCGCCAGGCATTGCAACGAATCGGGACGAAAAGCCGCGACACTGCGCAGCAGGTTTTCACTGTTGGCGCCGTCCAGCAACAACACATCGACCTGCGTCGTGGCGCACGCATCCCGCAGCTTCAGCGCGACTTCCAGCGCAGCCTCGTCGAACGGGCTGAGTACACGCCGGGGCGAGCCTTGCTCATCGATCGTCGCCTGGCTATTCAAACTGATGGGGTGCAACGGGAAGCGGATATCCGCGACGCCCGCCAACAGGACAAGAATCTTCATGGTCAACCCTCGCTCGCCGTGCCTGGCCGGGTGCCGGCCAGACGTCCGAACACGGCGGCCTTGCCCAGCGCCGACCCCGTCATGTAGGCGGCGCCGTGGAAGCCACCGATCATCTCTCCCGCCGCCAGCAACCCCTCGATGGGCTCGCCGAACACATCGAGTACGCGCAAGTCCGTGTCGACGATCACGCCGCAGTAGGTACCGAACACCGCTGCCGTCGACGGGTAGGCATAAAAAGGCGGGCGCTCGAGGGTGCGCAGTTGGCCGTGATGATGCACCAGATGCCGTCGGCCGAATTCCGGTGGCTGCCCCTGGCGAACGGCATCGTTGTACGCGGCCACTTCGGCCAGCAACACGTCTTCAGGGACTTCGATCAGGCGCGCCAACTGTTCCAGCGTCTGCGCCTCGATGAACAGCCCCTCCTCCAGGCGCCGGGTGAAGTCGAGGATGCGTACCTGGTTGTCGCCACTGTCCATGATGTCCTGGTCCAGGATCTGGTAACCCACCCCGAATGCCTGTTGCATCACCGCATCGCCGAGCAATTTGTAGGACTGCGATTCGTCGACAAATCGCCGACCGTCCTGGTTCACCGCAATGGCGCCTTTGTAAACGGCCAGGCAGGCGTGGTGGTTGTGCTCGTCCATCGGGTGTTTACCGAACGTGCCCTTGATGTAGGGCAGGTCACGCACATCCGCGCCCAAGGCCCAGGCCATGCGCAGGCCGTCGCCTTCATTGCCTTCGCCACCGATGAACACCGCATTGTCGTATTGCGGGACAAAGCGGTGAATCAACTCACGGTCCTGGACAAAGCCACCGCTGGCCAACAACACCGCGCTGCGGGCCATGATGTGCTGCGGCTCGCCGTTGCGCTCGATCGAGGCCCCCGTCACCCGCCCGCCCTCATTGCGCAACAAGCGCCGGGCGCGGCTGTGCAGCCAGACTTCGACCTTGCCCGTCGCGAGCGCGGCCAATTGCAGTTGACGCACCATGTCGGCCGGATCTACGTTGTGCACCCGGGGTACCGACTGCCCCGAGGCGGCCTCGATGACATCGGCAAACACCACCCCGTTGTCCTTGAGCCATTGATAGGTCTGCAGTTGGTGGTCGGTGTACAGCTTGACCAGGGACTCGTCGCATTCCCCCTTGCCCACATCGACCAGGTCATCGAACAGCCGCTGCGACGAGTCCTCAATCCCGTGGGAGCGCTGCAGATCGGTGCCGGCGAAGGCCAGGCAACCGCCGCTCATGGCCGACGAACCACCGGTTTGCGCGGTTTTTTCCAGCACGACCACCTGCAAGCCCGCCTGGGCTGCACTCAGGGCCGCGCAAAAACCCGCCAGCCCGCCACCGATGACCAGCAGGTCGCATTCGTAATGATTCATGGCTGTGCTCCTCCTTGCAGGAACGGGGTCAAGCCATAAAACTCGAACACCTCCCGCATCCGCTCAGGTGCCGGTTGAGCCGAGAAATAACCACGGTTGCAAGTGCTGGTGCCATTGGCGCGGCGCAAGTCCACCATGGCTTCCGCTTGCTTGACCCAGGCGCCGAGCGAATCGAGAACCGGCACACCGTCGACTTCGTTGACGCCATGGGTGGCGAGCAACACGTTAAGCGGAGCTTCCCCGGGAATGATCACCTCGGCACCT
Source organism: Pseudomonas sp. VI4.1 (assembly GCF_002029345.1). Lineage (NCBI taxonomy): Bacteria > Pseudomonadati > Pseudomonadota > Gammaproteobacteria > Pseudomonadales > Pseudomonadaceae > Pseudomonas > Pseudomonas sp. VI4.1. The sequence goes on along the minus strand of NZ_MULM01000175.1, from coordinate 72,318 downwards.
TGCGCAATCAGGCCGCGTGCAGCGCTGCGAAAGCGCTCGATCAGCGCAGTGGGGTCGGTGAAGGCTGCCAGGACGTCGGCAAACTGGAAGCCGACATGACGCACCCCGGTCAACCGCCCGGCAAGACCATGGCGCACGGCATTTTCAGTGATCTGCTCCGCCAGTTCGTTGATGAACACCAACACCCCGAAAGTGCGACCCAGCATGCACGCGGTGAGCATCGCGGATTCGCCATACCCCACCACCGGTATATCCAGCAGGCTGCGAGTTTCCTTGAGCGCCGGTTCCGGCAGCGTGCTGATGGCGTACGCATCAAAACCCTGGTGCTGGGCATTGATGCCCGCCGCCATGAATTGAATGCCATGCAAGTACTGCAGCGCCGAATACTTGATGTCATCGCCGGGATAGTGATTGCGGTAGGTGCCTGGGCGCATCCCGTGCAGGTGGATTTCCGTGCCCGGGCGGGCAACCTTGCGAAAATGCGCGCGCAGCGCTTCGTCGTAAGCCCCCAGGTCGCTTAGAACCGTGAAACTCTGATGCCAGATACGGATGCTCATCGGTGTCCTCATTCATGAGCCAGGCCCCGGGCACCCAACCTTGCGGTCGACTTGCCTGGCCACCCTGGCGAATAGTTGATGAGGAATTATTAGCGCAGCGTCCCAGGGCTGAGTAGGCGCTGGGGTTGAACGGGCCTTTCAAGAAAACCGCAAGATCGCCTTGGAAGGATTGAGGCGTAAACACTTGCGACGCTCGTGCCGAAACACGAGCGCTTATGCTGGCATCGGTCACCCGATCACGTTCGCATACACCGCCCTGTCGACATTCCCGCCGGACAGAATGACCCCCACCCGCCTTCCCGCCATGGCTTCACGCTCCTGAATGAGCGCCGCCAGGGCCGCCGCACCCGCCCCTTCCGCCAGGTTGTGGGTATCGGTGTAATACACGCGCATGGCCTCGGCAATCTCGTCCTCTGTGACGGATACGATCCGCGCCGCCGCCGCACCGTAGATGGCGAAGGCTTCAGGAATCGGCTTACGTACGGCGAGGCCGTCGGCAAAGGTAGTCGCCGTCGCGGTTTCGCAAATCTCTCCCGCCTCAAAAGAAAGTTTTGCCGCTGCCGCCTCGGTGGAAACCACGCCCACCACTTGGGTATCCAGGCCCAGCGCGTCGCGCACGGCGATCACCCCGCAAATCCCCGAGCCACAGCCGATCGGCACGTAGACGGTATGCAGGTCCGGCGCCGCCGTGAACAGCTCCAGCGCATACGTGGCCACGCCTTTGACCAATTCGGTGTGGAACGGCGGCACCAGGTAGAGGCCCTGCGCTTGCGCCAGGCGTGCGGCCTCTTCCCGGGCTTCATCGAAATCGCGACCCCACTCGACCACCTCGCCGCCGAAGCCGCGCATGGCATGGTTTTTTTCTAGCGAGTTGCCCTCCGGCACCACGATCAGCGCCCGCAAATCCAACGCCCGTGCCGCCAGCGCCAGGCTCTGGCCATGGTTGCCGCGGGTCGCGGTGACGATGCCCCTGGCGCTGGGGTGCGTGCGTTTGAGCCAGTGCATGAAGGTAATGCCGCCACGCACCTTGAAAGCCCCTGTGGGCGTATGGTTTTCATGCTTGACCCACACCGTGCACCCCAACCGTTCAGCCAGCAAAGGCCAAGGGTACTGGGCTGTAGCGGGCATGACCTGGTACACCTGGTGGGCGGCTTGTTCGATGTCGTCGCGAGTCAGTCTGTGCATGAGCACTCTCCCTGAGGTTTTGCCCAGTCTAGACGCGGTGCCCATACCCCGGCTTTCAGAAAACCGACCTGACTTTTGTGCCCCGTCCTGACTACTATGGTGCTCATGAACCCTCGAAACCGCCTGACGCCATCGCCCCTGACCGAACCGGTCCGCCGTGTCGAGGCCGGGCCCTGGACGATCGAATTGTTGCCCGGCTCCGCCTACGCTGCCCGATATGTCGCGACCCATGCGGCGATCGGCTTTGCCTTCGACAGCCAGCAAGGCCTGCACGCCATCGGCAGCGACCGAGTGCTGCCGTTCGTGGCCACACCGAATGGCCTGGCGTTTGTCCCTGCCGGGTGTGACGTGTTGTCCGAGTCCGCCGAAGGCGGTGAATACCTGCGGGTGGTGCGCGCTGACGGTATGGTGTTGAACGGGGAGCGGGCTTTCAACAATCGCATCGATCCGCAGGCCATCTGCCTTGCGCGGCAAATGCGCAACGCACTGTTGCACGCCTCGATGGATGACGATTGGGAAGCCTGGGCGCTCGCCTTGGCAGAACGGGCCATGGCGCAGCAAGCGTTGCCGGCGCCGCCCCAAGGCTCCATCACCGCCAGCCGCATGCGCCTGCTCGATGAATTCATTGACGCGGGGCTTGACGGTGCGCTGAGCGTGCAGGCAATGGCCGGACTGTTTGAATTGTCCGAAGGATTTTTCATGCGGGCCTTCAAGCACGCCACGGGCAAAAGCCCGCACAGTTACCTGATCGACCGCCGACTGGCCAAGGCCCGCGCCCGGCTGCGCGATTCGACAGCCAGCCTGTCCGGGATTGCCCTCACCTGCGGTTTCAACTCCCAGGCGCACATGGCGACAGCGTTCAAACAGCGGCTGGGTGTCAGCCCGGCGCAATTACGAAAGAAGTGACGATCACCAGTGGCGCATCCATTAAAACGGTCGCGCGTACGTACCGGGAACATCCTTGCAACGCTGTTGTTATTTCCAAATATTACAAAGCTAAATATTAATAAGTTCGTTAGGCTTATATACCGTCGCATGCACTATCAAGGGAAACTGTATGAGCTTCTTGAAACAGAATCCCAGACTTTCGATTGTTTTAGCTATTTTTTATTTCCTGGTAATGGTGCTGGTAGCCAGAGTGGCTTACCTTGCGGTGTTCTCCCATGATTTCTTAAACAGCGAAGGCCGTAAACGCTCGACCCGACTGCATGAAACAGTGCCCGTGCGCGGTATCATCTTCGATCGATTCAATGAACCCCTGGCGGTTTCCACGCCTGTCAGCACCTTGTGGGTAAACCCCAAACAGTTCACGCCGACTGAACAGCAGATCCTGTCATTGAGTGCGCTTCTTGATATGGACGCTTCGCGGATCAACGATCTGATGTTGAATACGCAGGGCAAGTCCTTCGCTTATTTAGCCCGCAGGGTGACGCCAGAGGTCGCAGGCAAGGTCGTAATGTTGTCTATCCACGGCCTGTATGAGCGCCAGGATTATAAGCGATTCTATCCGCAATCTTCGATGACCGCTCAGACGCTGGGCTTCACCAACCTCGACCAGAAAGGTATTGAAGGCCTCGAGTTAATGTACGACAGCCACCTCTCCGGAACGCCTGGGCTTGAAGAACTTACCTTGAACCTGCGTAAGCGGGTCACCCGCGAGATTCTTGTGCATAAGCCTGTCACTCCGGGCGATGATCTACACCTGACAATTGACTCCACCCTGCAATACTACGTTGAAAAAGCATTACGCAAGGCACTTGAAGATAATGCCGCCACGTCGGCGAGTGCCATTCTTGTAAACGCCAGGACAGGTGAGATACTGGCGTTGGCCACGGTACCTTCGTTTAATCCGAATGCGCGAAAAAGCTTTAACCCAAGTGCCATCCGCAATCGTATATTTACCGATGTGTATGAACCAGGTTCAGTGATCAAACCCTTCAGTATGGCGGCCGTTTTGACGGCAGGTGTCGTCGACAAGGATGCCGTTATTCAGATAGCGCCCGGTTTCATCAAGATCAATGGTTACACCATCCGCGATGTGGGACGGGATACTCAGTTGGATCTGGCGGGGATTATTCGTCGGTCTTCAAACGTCGGCATGAGCAAGATTGCTATACCGACCGGCGGCGAAGCGATATCGCGAATGTTGTCGGAGCTCGGATTCGGAAAAAACACCCCGGTGTTTTTTCCGGGAGAAAGCGTCGGCTCTGTTCCAACCAGGAGAGTCTGGTCGGATATTGCCACCGCGAGTCTTTCATACGGATACAGTCTGTCGGTCAATCTGGCTCAATTGGCTCAGGCCTATACGGTCTTTGCAAATGATGGCGACCTGGTTCCCTTGTCGATAATCAAAAACCAGATCCAGCCGCCGCGCAACGTCATGAGCCCGCAGGTGGCCAATAGTGTGCTGGACATGCTGGTACACGCCGTGGATGGGCCTGGTGCCGGCGGTAAACGCGCGGCCATTGAAGGTTATGTGATTGCGGGCAAAAGCGGGACCTCACGCAAGGCATCCAGTGGCGGTTATCAAAGCAATTCATACAGGGCCATGTTCGTCGGCATCGCACCGGCCAATGCCCCGGAGTTCGTCATGGCTGTGCTGGTGGACGAGCCCACCGCCAACGGTTATTTCGGCGGCGCCATTGCCGCACCGATCTTCAAGGAGGTACTCGAAGATGTCCTGCGCATCAGAAACGTGCCCAGTGGCCAAAGCCAGACGCTGCCGGCGGTGCAGGTTGAGTCGACATGAAAGCTGCCATGGCCCGCGATGAGGCCGGTACTGCCAACGCCAAATTCTGGAATCGCAGCAATCCGGTCAGCTGTAATCGAAAGTGAACAACACCAACCCCTCGACAGGTTCATAGAGCATGACGATGAGGTCTGCGCCTGCGGTTCGGTAATGCCAGCCAGGTACGCTTGCCACGTGGAAAAAACGGTTACCTGCCGGGCTCAAGGGATAGACGTTCGAGGTACCCCGGTCGGCGTCAAGTTCAACGATGTGCATGGGGAACTCGACCGCTTCCACCCAGTTCGCCACGCCGTCGACTTCACCGCCCAACTGCTTGACGAACTCCACGGGATGATTGGCATCCCAATCCAGGCGGGCCAGCGTCCCGCTGTTTTTGAACCCGTCAGCCGCAGCTGCGAAGGCGATATCCTGTTCGGTGTAATGTCGCTCCAGCTCAGCTCTGGCGCCCGGATGAGGGTCGGCCAGATCCGCGTTGCCTTCATGAAGAAAGAAGTATCGCGGGTCACCGCAAAGACGATAGCGCCCTTGTTCGACACTGAATCCGATCCAGTTCGTTTTCAACAGGTCGCCATGGTACCCATCCCACTCGGTCAACTCGCCTACGAAACCTTCATACGGTTCCAGCGGGCTGAGCATGTACAGCACGCCCGACCATTGCGGGTTCAAGGTGCTGATATCAATGCTGAACAATGGGTGCAGATGTTTGGCCAGCTCCATTTGATCAGCCACGAAAACTTCTTCGACGCTGGGGAACGGCACCATGCCTTGGGGGACTTTGGTGAAGTCCGGCGCGTGATCGCTCATTCGATTTATTCCTTTATCGATCTTGATAGTGGCGGCCAGAAGCGGACGTCCGTGACCTGTGTTTACAGGTCTACGACCTCATCAGAGGTCACGAGTTTGTCTCGGATCGAAAAAAGGGACGATTTATCTTCCTCTGGAAGATAAATCAGCCCCCCTTTTCCTCAACGGGCATGCCTCAGGCAAACAATTTCAGCGCTTCGTCATTCCACTCATGGCCATTCTCAGACCAGCCTTTACCCGCAGAAGGTGGGAATCCGGAACGGCAATAGCCTTGCTTGCCGGCAAAATCAAACACTGCGTAGGGATGATCGTTGATCAACAGTACAGCCTTGCCATGTCCATGGACCAGCCGATCTTCACCGTCGAGGATTTTTCCCGATCAGATATGTCGGCGACATTATAGATATGCAGCGCATCCTGGATCGGGTTGTCACTGTCCGAGGTATCCAGGGCATAGAAATAGCCAGTGTCTTCATCGTCCTCGAATACGACGACAAATGAACCTTCTTGCGCAGGCGCCTCTGCTACGGTGGCGCGACCTACGTTCAACTCATGCTCTGCTGCGATATAAATGGGCATGCGGGCGATCCTTTGCACGGTGATAGATGAAGGCATCGATGATGCCTAGCTCGGCGCCACGCTCGCAAGTGCTACGAAACTAGAGGGTCATGATTGGCCTTAGCAATGCTTGCCCTTCATACAATGTGGACAGATAACGTTCGCGTATTTGCTCGAGGGTCATTCGCGAGGCGTGGGTGGTGAGGGTCAAGGTCGCCTGCAACTGCCCTTCCCGATCCATCAACGGCACGCTCAGAACCCGCATCCCCACTTCATACTCCTGATCCACCAGGACATAGCCACGCTCGCTCGCCAAGGCGATCTCGGCGCGAATCTGCGCCTCATCGGTCACCGTGTAAGGGGTGATGGCCTGTGGTGGGTTGCGGCCGAAATAGGTGTCGAGCGCCGCCGCCGACAGGCTCGCCAGCCAAAGCCGGCCACTGCCCGTGCAATACATCGGCACCCGTGAGCCGGGGCGGATCGACATTGAGGTGATATGGCTGTAGCGGCTGCGCACGATATGCACGATGTCATCACCGTCGCGAACGCCCACCGACACGTGTTCCTGGGTGGTTCGCGCCACCTGTTCGACGATGGGCCGGAGCATGCGCGGCAACACCGCCGAATCGACATAGGCCTGGCCGATACGCAATGCCTTGGCGGTCAGCCAATAATAACGGCCATCTGTCTGCGCAAAGTCGTCATGCACCAGCGTCAGCAAGAAGCGCCGGGCGGCACTCTGGGTCATGTCGGCCAGTCGGGCAGCCTCAGGCACACTCAGGCGCGGATGCTCCTGGGAAAACAATTGCAACAGCGCCAGTCCCTTTTGCAGGCCGACGATCAAATCCCGTTGATGGATGGTGGGCTGCTTCATCGCTACGACTCTTATTCAAACCAATAATGCGATTATCGCACTGCTGATGCGATTATCAACGTAAACACCGCGCAGCTTGATTGTTCGCCTCCCTCCTCGCTTGCAGTATCGGCCCCACAACACAGCCAATAAGCGGGAACATCAAATGATTCAGGCTTCGACTGAACTGGTCGCCATCGTCGGCTCACCCGTTACACAGGTGAAATCGCCGGAAAACTTCAACCGCTGGTTCGCCGACCACCAGCAAAACGTTGCCATGCTGGCCATCGACCTTGCGCCGACCGCCCTGCAGAACTTCATTGAGACCTTGCGTGGCTGGCAAAACCTGCGCGGTTGTGTGGTCACCGTCCCCTACAAACAGCTACTGGCCGGCCGTCTGGACAGCGTCAGTGAGCGCTCGGCGGCGCTGGGCTCGGTCAACGTAATCCGGCGCGAGGCCGACGGCCGGCTGGTGGGCGATATCGTCGACGGCGAAGGTTTTCTCAGTGCTGCGCGCCAGCAGGGTTTCAATCCGCAAGACAAACAGGCGTTGGTGATCGGCACCGGCGGTGTCGGCAGTGCGATTGCTTATTCACTGTGTCAGGCCGGGATCAGTCATCTGGTCATCAGCGACTTGAGCGCGGAGCGCGTCGAGATGCTCGGCGAACTGTTGCGCGATGCTTTTCCCGAGATCGTGATCAGCGCCAACCCCGCCTCGCTCGAGCACTTCGATCTGGTGGTCAACGCCTCGCCGGTCGGCATGGGCGCCACCAGCAATGAAGGCCCGCTGCCGTTGCCGCAGGTTCTGATGCAAACCCTGCAAAAGTCGACGCTGGTTGCCGATGTCGGTGACTTCGCCCAGCCGTGACGCCGTTTCTCGCCTTCGCCCGACTGCGTGGTTGCCCGATCCAGACCGGTCCGGAAATGGCCCTGGCGCAACTGGGCAACCTCGGCCACTTCATGGGCGTAACACCGCTGCAGATCTGATCTGCGGCCGTGTCCTCGACAGGCGATAGACAATGAATATGACGACTACCCACCTCGCTGCCGGTGCCGACCTGGTCTACGACGTGATTGTCCTCGGCAGCGGTGCCGCCGGTTTCGCTGCGGCGGTGACCGCCAGTTGCCGAGGCCTCAAGGTCTTGCTGGTGGAAAAGACCGAAGCCTTCGGCGGCACCTCGGCGATCTCAGGTTCGCGGTCTGGCTGCACGACTCCGATCAGGCCCGGGCGGCCGGGCATCACCTGAGCGCCGAACAGATGCGCCGCTATCTCAAGGAAGTGATCGGCGCCGGCTACAACCCGGCGCTGATCGATTCCTTCATTGACAATGGCCGCGAAGCCTTGCGTTTTCTGGAGACCCACAGCGAGCTCAAATACAGCCTGCGGCCACTGTCGCCCGACTATTACCCGGACTTGCCCGGTGGCACGCAAACTGGTCGCGCCCTGGAAATCGACGAGTACGACGGGCGCAAGCTGGGTGAGCACTTCAAAGACCTGAAGCGGCCACCGGATGGCATGCTGCTGTTCGGCGGCATGATGGTCAATCGTGTCGACATCCAGCACTTCCTCAGCTTCAAGCGCTCGCCGCAATCGCTCTGGCACTGCTTGAAACTGATGGGCCGCTATGCCATCGATCTCCTCAACCATCCACGCGGCACGCGCCTGACCGTGGGCAATGCCTTGATCGCCCGGCTGGCAACCACCGCCTTCGCCAATGGCGTCGACTTGTGGCTTCAGGCGGCACCCGAAGCGTTGCTTGTCGAGCAGGGAACCGTAAAGGGTGTGCAGATCACCTGGAGCGGACAAACCCGCAAGGTATTTGCCAAGGGCGGCGTTGTATTGGCCATGGGAGGATTTGCGGCCGGGGCTCAAGCCGCTGAACAGCGGCCAGCGACGGACTCGGAACACTGGAGCATGTCACCACCCGCCAACGTGGGTGACGGACAACGACTGGCCGCTTCGGTCAACGCAGCCATTGGCGACAACCTTTCGGCGAATTTCTTCTGGGCGCCGGTCTCGGTGCTGCGCAAGGCCGACGGCAGCGTCGAGCGCTTTGCGCATCTGGTGACCGATCGGGCCAAACCCGGAGTGATCGCGGTCAACCGCGCCGGGCGACGTTTCGTCAATGAGTCGGACTCCTACCACTGCTTCGTCGAAAGCATGTTCGCCAACGGCGGCGCCAATGCGCCCTGCTGGCTGATCTGTGACAGCGAAGCCTTGAACCGATACGGCATGGGCCTGGCCCGTCCGCGACCGGTCGATAACAGCGCGTTGATCGACGCCGGTTATCTGCTGCGCGCAGACAGCCTCGCCGAACTGGCCCTCATCGCTGGCATCGACGCCACGGCTCTGGAGCAGACCCTGACGAAGTTCAACGCCGATGCAGCCCTTGGCGTCGACCGTCAGTTCGGTAAAGGCAGCAGCGCCTACAACCGCTACATGGGCGACCCGCATCACGGACCCAACCCGTGCCTGAAACCGCTGCACAAGACGCCGTTTTACGCCATTCGCCTGTTTACCGGTGACCTCGGCTCCGCCCGCGGACTGGTCACCAACAGCCAGGCCAACGTGCTCGACCGCAGCGGCGCACCGATCCCCGGCCTGTACGCCGCCGGCAACGAAATGAATTCGATCATGGACGGCACCTACCCCGGTCCCGGCATAACCCTCGGCCCCGGCATCACCTTCGGTTACCTCGCCGCCAGTGATATCGCAGCCCGTCTTGACCGCAGCACAACCCAAGAACCCCGCACTGGAGAACAGCATGTACTACGAACTGCGCACCTACACGATTAAACCGACCCGCCTTGGCGACTGGCTCGCCTTGTACAAAAACGCGGCACTGGCCGTGCAGCAGGAACACCTGGGCAACCTGGTCGGTTTCTTCACCACCGAAATCGGTGAGGTCAACCAGGTGGTGCACCTCTGGGCCTATACCAGCCTCGACGATCGCATGGTCCGTCGCAACGCCATGGCAGCCGATCCGCGCTGGCAGGACTTTGCCCGGCAGAACAAGGAGCTCGACGCCGTGGTGACTCTAGAGTCGCGCCTGCTGCGCCCGACCGATTTTTCACCGTTGAAGTAACCGTCGTCCCGTTGAGCCGCTTCCACGGGGGAGTGGCCAGCCCCGCCCCCCCGCCCCACTCGAAAAAAAAACAATAATGGAGGTCGCCATGAGCGTCTTGCCGTCGAATAACCTCGACGACCTTATCTGTGATGTCCTGGTCATCGGTTCCGGCGCCTCTGGCCTGGCGAGTGCCGTCACCTGCGCCGAGCTTGGCCTCGACGTCATCGTGGTGGAAAAAGAACCCGTGTTCGGCGGCACCAGCGCCTGGTCGGGCGGTTGGCTGTGGATCCCCCGCAACCCGTTGGCCGTCGCCGAAGGGATAGCTGATGAACTCGAACAGGCACGGACCTACCTGCGCAACGAATTGCAGACCGATGTGCTCGACCCACGCATGGAGATGTTCCTCGAACAAGGCCCGAAGATGGTCGAGTTCTTTCAGCACCATACCGAAGTCCAATTTTTCTCCGGCAGCAAGATGCCTGACTTCCATGCCAGCGAAGGCTTTGCCAGAGGCGGTCGCTCGGTCTGCGCCCAGCCGTACGATGGTCGGCGACTAGGTCCTTGGATCAAAAAGCTTCGGCGTCCGTTGGATATCATCAGCCTTGCCGGAATGGGCATTGCCGGTGGCGCCGATCTCAATCATTTTCTCAATGCCAGCCACTCTGCGGCATCCATGCTGTACGCCGGCAAACGCCTGTTGCGCCATGCTCGCGACCTGATGTGCCACGGCCGTAGCATGCACCTGGTGAACGGCAATGCATTGGTAGCCCGGTTGCTGAAAAGCGCGGTGGATCGCAAGGTCCGGCTGTTCACCGATACGCCGGTAAATGAGCTGCTGCATGAGGATCAGCGTGTGGTCGGCGCACGTATCGAGCGCACTGGACGCCTGTTCGACATCCGCGCACGACGTGGCGTGGTGATGGCCTGCGGCGGTTTCCCCCACGACCGGCAGCGTATTGCCCACCAGTTCGCCCATGCCCCTGATGGCACTGGACACTTGAGCGCTGCTCCCAAGGGCAATACCGGCGACGGTTTGCGACTGGGTGAAAGCGTCGGAGCTCGCGTTGCATCCGACTTGCCGCATGCCGCTGCGTGGGCACCTGTCTCTCGCGTGCCGCGGGAGGACGGTGGTTTCAGTGGCTTTCCACATTTGATGGAGCGGGCGAAACCGGGTTTTCTCGCGGTGCGTCAGGATGGCCGCCGCTTCGTCAACGAGGCCGACTCTTACCACGACTATATGTGCGCACTGTTCGAGGCCACCGGACCGGGAGAAACCCCGGTGTCCTGGTTGATCTGTGACCACCGCGCCCAGCGGCGCTATGGCCTGGGTTGGTCCAAACCATTTCCGTTCCCGACGGCGTCCTATGTTCGCAATGGCTATCTGTTCAAGGACGCGACCCTGGCCGGACTGGCACGCCAATGTGCGATTGATGCAAAGCAGCTGGAAGCCACGGTAAGCACCTTCAATCAGCACGCCGAGAAAGGCTGCGACCCGCTCTTCCGGCGCGGTGAGTCGTTGTACAACAAAGCTCAAGGGGAAGCCCTCCATGGTCCCAATCCGTCCCTCGGCAGCCTGCGCCAGGGACCGTTCTACGCAGTCAAGCTGGTTCCCGGCAGCCTCGGTACCTTCGCCGGGTTGAACACTGATGCCTGTGCTCGGGTACTGGACCAACATCAAACGCCAATTGCCGGGTTATTCGCCGTGGGCAATGACATGAACAGCATCATGAACGGTTACTACCCCAGCGGTGGCATCACCCTCGGGCCAGGCATGACGTTTGGTTACATTGCAGCAAGAACACTTGCCGACCTGACGGATAAAGAAGAAGGAGGCGCTTGCCCGCCCGAGTAACCTGTTGTGAACGCCGCCGCGACCGTCAGGCACCGCCTGGGCAGTGCCGACTACCGCCGATGACTCGGGGCCCTACTCGGTCACACCAACGATGTGCTCGGGTGCAGGCTCGGCATCGCTGATCGGTGCGTTGAGCAGCAGGTAGTACGCCAGGGCCGAACACAGCGCCACCACCGCGCTGATCATGAACGCGGTATTGAACGAACCCGAGTACTGGATGCTGAAGCCGGTGACGATCGGCGCGACGGAACCGGCGATGTAGCCGCCGAAGTTCTGGATCGAACCGAACGAGGCCACCCGGCGGCTGTCGACGATGGTGTTGACGATCATCCAGGCGGTGGCACTGGCCATGTTGATGCTGAACAGCGCCAGGCACAGCAGGATGATGCAACCGGTCAGGCCAGTGACGAACGACAGCGGCACGGTGAACAGCGCAGCCAGCACCAGGCCGGTGATCACGCCGAATTTGCGGCTGGCCAGGATGCTCATGCCACGGCGAACCAGCCTGTCGCAGAAGCGCCCGGCGACGATGGTGCCCACTGCGCCGAAGCCATAGGCCAGCGACACCAGCCACGCGGTCTTGTACAGGTTCATGCCATGCTCGCGCTCGAAATAACCGGGCAGCCAGGTCAGGTGCAGCCACAGCATGTAGATCACGCCCATGAAGCCCAGGACCGCGCCCCAGGTGCTGCGGTGCTTGAACAGGTCGAGCCAGCCGGCAAAGTAGGAAACCTTCGGTGCCTTGGGGTCGGCCGCTTGCACGTGGGGACTTTTCTCGGTCGGCAACGGTTTGCCTTCAGCCGCGAGCTCGGCCAGGTACTGCGCCTTGCTCTTGTAGAAGGCCAGCCAGCACACGGCCAGGACGATACCGATCGCGCCGGTGATGATGAACATCCCGCGCCAGCCGAAGTTGACCATGAACAGCGTCAGCAAGGGCGGCGCCAGGCATGGGCCCAGGCAGGTTGACGACCAGACGATCCCGGTCGGCGTGCCGCGCTCGTTGGCATCGAACCATTCGGACAGGGCCTTGGCCGCCGAAGGGAACATCGGCGCCTCGCCAATCCCCAGCACCACGCGCAGGCCCATGAAGCCGGCGAAGCTGTTGACCATGCCGAACGTCGACTGAGCCACCGACCAGACCAGCAATGAAGCGCCCAGGGCGATCTTGCTGCCCAGGCGGTCGATGATCATGCCCATCGGTAATTGCGCAAAGGCGTAGGCAATGGAGAAGGCCGACAACAGAATGCCCATCTGCGAAGGGCTGATCATCATGTCCTTCTGGATCGAGGTATTGGCGATCGACAGCGCACTGCGGTCCAGGTAGTTGACGATGCCGATCAACAACAGGAATACAACGGTGATGTTTTGATACTTCTTCAGTGGTTTCATCTGATGGCCTTTATTATTGTTATTGCAGCGGTTTCAATACCGGGCCGATCCATCATCCGGTGCCACATTCATCCTTGGGCTCTACAAAACTATCCGGGATGACCTGTAGGAGCTGGCTTGCCAGCGAAGGCGTCCGTCCAGGCGACAATAGTGTCAACTGACCCACCGCTTTCGCTGGCAAGCCAGCTCCTACAGTTGAATGGGGTGAGCCAGTGCCGGCTGCTGCAACTGCGCGGCGCACTGGTTGAGGTCATCGATCACCTTCTGCGACAGGCTCACGCCTTCGAGCAACGCTTGCTCGCGCAGCTTCAGGCCGGCCTGACCCGGCAAGCGCACCGGGCGCTCGGGGTCCACCGGACGGCTGGCCAGGATCAGCTTGCTCAGGAACGAACTTTCGTCGGTGAAGGCGTCCAGCCCGCCGAAGAAACGCGGGTCAATCACCACCGCCGTGGCCGAGGCGCCCCACTGGTCCGGCGTGTCCTTGCGCCCATGGCCGGCCAACCCCGAGGTCAGGGCCTCGACCAGAATCGCCAGGGCAAAGCCCTTGTGGCCGAAGGCCTGGCCGCCCAGGGGCAGAATGCTGCCCGGCGGCGTGGTGAAGAAGTCGGCCGGATCATCGCTCAGCTGTCCCTCGTTGCTCATCAGCACCGGGTGCGGCAGTGGGCTGCCGGCCTCGCGGCACTGGCCGACCAGGCCCAGGGTCACGGTGGACATGCTCACATCCAGCAGGATCGGTTCGCCCCGGGTCGGGATGCCGGCGGCAATCGGGTTGGGCGTGTAGATCGGGTCGATCCCGCCATGGGCGCACACCAGTCCCACCGACGGGTCCGAGGAGTAGACCATGGCCACCAGGCCGCGGTCAGTGAAAGGCTTCAAGTAAGCGGCCAGGCAACCGATGTGCGAGGCACGGCGCACCACGGCGATCCCTATGCCCTGCGCCGTGGCGCCCTTGGCCGCACAGTCCAGGGCGCGGCTGACACAATACGGGCCAAGCACATAGTGGCCGTCGAACAGCGCAGAGATACCGCTGTCCGAAACCTGCTCGAGCAACCCGGCACTGGCCTTGACCTGCCCCGTCAGCATGCCGCCGATATAGCGGCTCACCAGGTTGAGGCCGTGGGTGCGATGGCCCAGCAGTTCACCTTCGAGCAGCACCCGGGTCACCACTCGAGCGACCTCGGCATCGGCCCCGGCTGTTGCGAACAAATGCTCGACGAAGGTGGTGAGTGTTTGAGCGTCGTAACGGGTTGTGGCAATCAGGGACATGGGACCTCTCGGGCAGTACGGCAGACTTCTTGTTATGGCTCGCCCGTTCCGTGACGGGAGACTCTGCGATAACTGTAGGGAGCCCGCTTCAACATTCCCAATGAGATGATCCGATCAATCGATAACCGGGCGTTATCGAGTTGGCGCTATTGCCCGCGCAAATACTGCAGCAGCGTATTCAACGCCACCGACCTTGGCCGGGAACGCAAGGTCAGCAGGCCAATATTGACCATGGAAATCGGCAGCTCGACCGGCAACACAGCGACCATGCCATAGCGCGCATAATGCTCGGCCACGTCATTGGGCACCACCGCGATCATGTCCGACGCCTCGAGCATCGCGGTGGTTGCGAGGATCGACGCGGTTTCGACAATGTCCAGCGATTGCACCATGCCGGCGGCCTGCAGCGCCGTTTCCACCCGGCGGCGCATGGGGCTGCCGATGGGGTGCAGGATCCAGGTCAATGCAATCAAGTCGGCCAACTGCAGTGGCGAGGAACCCGCCAACGGGTGACCCGCCCGGGCGATCACGCGCATCTGCTCGCCGTTGTCGAACAGCTCGATGTCCAGGTCCTGACTGTCGCTCTGGTCCGGCAAGCGCCCCAGCACCACATCGAATTCGCCGCGCAGCAAGGCCGGCAGCAAGGTATCGCTGGTACCCACCTCAATGGAAATCCGCACCTTGGGGTGATCGCGCTTGTACGCCAGCACCGCTTTGGTCAGCAGCCGGGGCACCGGCCCCATCACGCTGCCGACGGCGCCCGTCCCATGGCCCCGCGCTCCAGTTCCGCGATCTGCGCCTGGGCCTGCTCGAACTCATGCAGCGCGCCCTGGGCATAACGGATCATCACCTCGCCGTAAAGCGTGGGCTGCATGCCGCGGGGCAAGCGTTCGAACAGGCGCACGCCGAGGCGCTCCTCCAGTTGCTGCAACAGCAGGCTGGCGGCCGGTTGCGTGGTGTGCATCGCCGTGGCCGCCCGACGCAGGTTGCCGAACTCACCCAGGGCATTGAGCAAGGTGATTTGCCGGCTGGAAATTTTCAGCGCGCCAAAACTACGGGGTGGGAGCGTGGTGGCTGCTGGACCTTGAGACATATCAAATCCGGTATCGCTACTTAGTAAACCGTGATTATGCCTGTATCGCTCGGCGACCTACAGTCGAGCCTCCAACTGGTCATCGAGCACAAGAGCCCACCATGAGCATTCGAATCACCCAGCTGAGCGTTCGCGACATCCGTTTTCCCACTTCCCTGTCGCTGGACGGCTCCGATGCGATGAATAGCGCGCCGGACTATTCCGCGTCCTACGTCGTGCTGCACACCGACGCCCCTGGCGGCCTGGAAGGCCACGGCCTGACGTTCACCATCGGACGTGGCAACGAGATCTGCGTGGCGGCCGTGCAATCCCTGGCCCCGATGGTGGTCGGCCTGACCCTGGAAGAGATCGTTGCCGACATGGGCGCCTTCTGGCACACCATCACCGTGGGCGATAGCCAATTGCGCTGGCTGGGCCCGGAAAAAGGCGTGATCCACCTCGCCACCGCGGCCATCGTCAACGCCCTCTGGGACCTGTGGGCCAAGCACGAAGGCAAGCCCGTATGGAAATTGTTGGCCGACATGAGCCCGGAGCAATTGGTGCGCTGCCTGGACTTCAGCTACGTCACCGACGTGCTGACCCCGGAAGAAGCCATCGCCCTGCTGCGCCGCCAGGTGCCGGGCAAGGCCCAGCGTGAAGCGCAGATGCTGCGCGAAGGCTACCCCGGCTACACCACCGCGCCGGGCTTGGCTTCGGCTACAGCGAAGACAAAATGCGCCAACTGGCCCGGGCCGCGGTCGCGGACGGCTGGACCCACATCAAGCAGAAAATCGGCGCCAACCTGGAAGACGACATCCGCCGCGCGACGATTTTGCGCGAAGAAATCGGCTGGGAACGGACCCTGATGATGGACGCCAACCAGGTCTGGGACGTCGATGGTGGTGTTAGAACATGCGCCGCCTGGCCGCGTTCGAACCGTTGTGGATCGAAGAGCCGACCAGCCCCGACGACATCCTCGGCCATGCCAGCATCCGCCGGCGCATCGCACCGATCGGCGTCGCCAGCGGCGAGCATTGCCACAACCGGGTGATGTTCAAGCAGATGTTCCAGGCCGGTGCACTGGACTTCTGCCAGTTGGACGCGGCGCGCCTGGGCGGCCTGAACGAGGTGTTGATCGTGCTGCTGATGGCCGCCAAATTCAACGTGCCGGTCTGCCCCCATGGCGGTGGCGTCGGTCTGTGCGAGTACGTGCAGAACATCGCCCTGTTCGACTACATCGCCGTCTCGGCCTCGCTGCACAACCGGGTCCTCGAATACGTCGACCACCTGCACGAGCACTTCCTCGACCCGGTGGTGATCCGCCGCGGCCGCTACATGCCACCGCTGCGTGCGGGCTACAGCATCGAAATGACCGCTGAGACCCTGGAGCGTTACCAGTATCCCCACGGACAGGTGTGGCTCGATATCGCCGGCACTTGATCGTCACGGCCGCGACCGCCCAGACAAGGCTTCCAGCGC
This sequence comes from Pseudomonas sp. VI4.1, assembly GCF_002029345.1. Taxonomy (NCBI): domain Bacteria; kingdom Pseudomonadati; phylum Pseudomonadota; class Gammaproteobacteria; order Pseudomonadales; family Pseudomonadaceae; genus Pseudomonas; species Pseudomonas sp. VI4.1. The sequence goes on along the minus strand of NZ_MULM01000175.1, from coordinate 55,486 downwards.
CCATTGTTCAGGAGCGCTGCAGGACCTTCCGTTCAGCGCTCATGGCTGTTGGTACACCCCCTGGCGGGCTCAAGCCAGCAGTTCGGTGATCCACCGGGCCTGCCGGGCGACCTCTTGCATCTTCTCCTCGGGCACGGCCTGCCGCGCCCGGTCGAAGTTGCCCAGGGTCTTCTGCTTCTGGCGCAGCAGGCGTTGCCACTTGGCCAGGAACACCGGGTTGCGTGCCTGCATCTGCAGCGGGCCGAAGTACAGTTCCTCGGGGCTGTACACCACCGGCCCGGCGCGCTCGGCGACGATGATTTCGTAGTAGAAACGGTTTTCCCGCAGCAACTCTTCGCAGAGGATGCGGTAGCCATTGTCCATCAGCCATTGGCGCAGCGGCTGCTCGCCGCCGTTGGGCTGCAGGATCAGCCGCTCCCGCCCGCTCAGGTGCGCCTTGCCACTGTCCAGGATGTCGCGGATCGTCTCGCCGCCCATGCCGCAGACGCTGATCGCCGTGATCCCGTCTCCCGGCTCGATCGCCGCCAGGCCATGGGCCAGGCGCACGCTGATCCGCTGCTCCAGGCCGTTCTCGCGCACGGTGCGTTCGGCCGAGCGGAACGGCGTCAATGCCACCTCGCCGGCCACCGCCGCCGCGATCGCGCCACGGCGCATCAACGCCACCGGCAGGTAGCCGTGATCCGAGCCGATATCGGCCAGGCGCGCCCCGGCGGGCACCTGCGCCGCCACGCGCTCCAGGCGCATCGACAATGTCTGTTCGTTCAACTGCAGTTCCTTTTCACACGTACCGTCTAATCTGAGAGTATCCGACTGCACACACGCTGCCAGCCGCCTCATGCAGAAAAAGGCCATGATCGCAAAAACGGCACACCACTGCTCGTCTTGGGTCCTGCCCTCGCTGCTCGCCATCCACCTGGCGTTGCTGGCGGGATGTTCAGGCAAGGCGGCCACGGCTCGCTATCCGGCGTCGAGCCTGGGCTCCAACTGCTATGCCAAGGCGCTGCCCACGTCCGGCGAGGGCGGCCTCGCCTGGGGTGACACCTTGAGCGTGGCGCGCAAGAAATCCCTGAATAACTGCATTCGCTACGCCGGCCGATCCGGTGGCACGCCGGATACCTGCCAAGTGGTGTTGGCCGAATGCAGAAAATAGGCGTGTAGCAAACAGGCGTGCAAAAAATAGCAGCGCAGAAAATAGCGTGCAGAAATATTCTGCTCACTTAAATTAAACATGTGTTTCCTTCGTTCTTCTCTACGTCGCAGTTCTTCACTGCCCGTTCCTGTCCGTCTGGAGTTCTCAATGCCCTCGCCCAAATCCTTGCCCGCTGCGCTGCTGGGGCTGGCCCTTGCCTGTCCCGCCCTGGCCGAGACCCGAGGCCTGGAGCTTGGACAAGTGCTGATCGGGGCCGAGGACCGCAGCGGTGAAGACGCCTCGATTGAGGACGCCAGGGCCCGGCTGGCCGAAGTGCCCGGCGGCACCAATGTGGTCGACCTGCGCCGCGCCCTGCAAGGCCGCGTGGCCAGCAACCAGGATGTGCTGGCCTATCAACCGGGGGTCTATGCCCAGTCTGCGGGCAACGAAGGGGTCAAGATCTCGATCCGCGGGTCGGGGATCAACCGGGCGCCGGGCGCCCATGCTTCGGGCGTGTACGCCATGCTCGACGGCCTGCCACTGACCGGCCCTGGCGGCACGCCTTATGAATTGCTGGAGCCGTTGTGGCTCGACCACGTGGAAGTGCTGCGCGGCGCCAACGGTTTCGACCGGGGCGCCCTGGCCTTGGGCGGGGCCATCGATTACGTCAGCCACACCGGCTACGACGCACCGCTGTTGCAGGTGCGCTACGCCATGGGCAGCCACGGCTATCAGGCAGCGCCAGGTCAGCTCCGGGCAGGTGCTGGGTGACTTCGACTACTACGTGGCCACGACCGACGCGCGTGCCGACGGTTACCAGGACCACACCGCCAGCGACAGTCAGGGCGTCATCGCCAACTTCGGCTATCGCTTCAACCCGAACCTGGAAACCCGCTTCTACCTGCGTTATCGCCAGACCGACAACGACCTCGCCGGGCGCGTGACCAAGCACTCCATCGAGCACGACCCACGGGCGGCCAACCCCGCCTACGTGGCGCGGGACGACAGCCGCGAGCAACCGGGCAGCACCTTCATCGGCAACAAGACCACCTACTACATCGACGACGATTCGAGTATCCAGACCGGCCTTGTCTACCACGACTACCCCATGGACCTGCGCGAGGGCCCCAACCGCTTGAAGGTGGCGTACACGGACATCAGCGGCACCTTCGACTACAAGCGACGCGACACCCTCTGGGGCCTGGAAAGCCGGAGCACTGCGGGCCTGCGTGTCACCAGACACCTGCCCAATGCCGGCGCCAGCGAATCGGTGCGCATCCCCAGCGGCAACACCGCAGGTTATGCGCCGGGCACGCCCATGCGCAACTTCACCTACCAGGGTTCGGACACCGTCCTGCACCTGGGCAATGACCTGGAGATCGCCGACGACCTGTGGCTGACGACCGGCCTCGCCGCCATTTACACCCGCCGCGAAAGCGCCGTGACCTACCCGCAAGGCGGTGGCAAGACCAGCCTGAACGACTGGGACTACGCCCCGCGCCTGGGCCTGCGCTACCAACTGACGCCCGAACTGCAGCTGTTCGGCAACCTCAGCCGCTCGGTCGAAGCGCCACACCCCTGGTCGCTGATCTACAGCGCCGACCAACGCTTCCCGGCCGGTAGCGGCGCCGCCACAGGCACCCAGCGCGATCCGATCAAGCTGCAAAACCAGACCGCGACCACCCTGGAAATCGGCGGCCGCGGCGACAGCACAATCGGCCAATGGAGCCTGGCCTGGTACTACGCCCAGGTGCACCACGAATTGCTCTCGGTGCTGCCGGATGCCAACGCCATCACGCCCTACGAACTCAACGCCAGCCCCACCGTGCATCAGGGCGTGGAAGCCAGCCTGTCGAGCGACCTATGGTCACGGGACGACGGCGGCCAGCTGAGCCTGCGCCAGAGCTATACCTTCAGTGACTTCCACTACCGCGACGACGACCGCTTCGGCGACAACCGCCTGCCAGGCCTGCCGATGCACTATTACCAGGGCGAACTGCGCTATGACTGGCCCCAGGGTTTCTTCGCTGCGCTCAATACCCAGTGGGTGTCCAAGGTCGCAGTTGATTACGCCAACAGCTACTACGCCGATCCCTACGCACTGTTCGGCGCGACCCTGGGCTACAACGCGCCCAAGGGCGACTGGCAGACCTGGCTGGATATGCGCAACCTGACCGACCGGCACTACGCGGGCACCGTCACGCCGGGCTATGACGACAAAGGCCTGGATGCGGCACGGTCCACGCCGGGCGAGGGGCTGGCGATGTATGTCGGGGTGTCGTGGAGCTTGCGCTGAGACTGGACGTACCGTCTGTAACAGCCGGTAATTCTACAGCCGGTCCGGGCGGCTGAAGGATTGCCGGGCGTCCCGGCCAGCGGCGTTTTGAGCGAGACCTAAGCGTCGCGCTTGCGCCGCGCCTGTGCAGCCTCCGCCAGCGCCTGACGCACCAGCGCCCGAGCCGCCCAGGCGGCGGTGTCGAGGGATTCTTCGATGCTCGCGCCACTGATGTCACGCACGGCGATCAACGCCTCGGTGCCCATCACGATCGACAGCGCCTGCTTCAGGCGTTTGCGCGCCCGGGGTGACAGCACGTCTTTGAGCGAGTCGACGATCGGCTCGATATAGCTCATCCGTCGACCCGGTCGCAGGGGCTCGTGGGACTCGCTTTCGAGCCACACCGTCATGAACGAACGCTCCATCACGTGCAGGCCGATCTCGTCGTCGAGCAGCAACGTATTCAACGCATTCGCCGCCAGACCGATGCCCTTTACCGGATCCTCTCCCGGCCGCCAGAGGTTCTCCAGCGGCTGCATCTCACGATCGGCCGCCGTCTCGCTGATCAACGCCTCCATCGAGGGAAAGTAGCGATACGCCGTGGCGCGCGACACCTTCGCGCGCTCGGCCACTTGCGCCACGGTAGGGTTATGGCCCTCGTCGCGCATGGCCACGGCGGCATCGATCAGTGCCTGCCGGGTTCGCAGCTTCTGGTTGGCGCGAACCTGCACATCGCCGTCCCGGACAGGCGGGCTTGACTTCGGGGTCGCCATGGAATAAATGATACTCCGTCTTGTAATGAGACATGAGTCTCATAATAGACACAACGGCGACCCGCAACAAGAGGCCGCCCATTATGAGCACGCATGAGGTGAATGCCATGAATCACACTCCCCGTTCACGAACCTGGTTTCGGCTCGCGGCCCTCTACTTTGCGCTTGGCGTGATGCTGGGTGTGGCGATGGGCGCTTCCGGCGACCACTCGCTCTTCGCGGTCCATGCCCATATCAATCAGTTGGGATGGGTGTCGATGGCACTGTTCGGCCTGATCGCCACACTGCACCCGTCAATCACCGAAGGGCGCACGGCTGCCGCACAGTTCTGGACCTACAACGTTGGCGTCCCGGTGATGCTCGGCGCCCTGACACTGCGCCTCAAGGGCTTGCCGTCCGTCGAGCCATTGATTGGCGTCGCCTCGATCCTCATTGGCTGCAGCGTGCTGCTGTTTGTGTGGCTGGTGTTCTCGCGCATCGGGGTCACGGCCAAGGGCTTGAGCGGCGCGACTGGTGAATCGCGGCTGTCATGACCCGCTGTGTATCACAGTGTGTCTGACTGGCAGCTGGATACACAGGTTTGCACCCGACCCGCGACTCGACACAGGCCGGATACGTCGCCGCGGTCAAATGCAACCCAGGTTTCAAAGGGATCACACAGACACCCTGGCCAACGGCTTGTAACGGAGACATCAGCATGAAAATGGCACTGCAGGATACAACCGGCAAAACCCGCCGCCGTCTGCTCGGCTCGTCGCTCCTCGCGTTCACCCTGTTCGGCGTTCTCGGTGCGGCGCAGGCGCAAACCACCGCCGCCGTGCAGCCCGCCGCGACCAACGCCGGTGCCACCCATGCATCCCCCTCTCCGTTCGGCCCGTTGAAGCATGTCAACGCCGGGCTGCTGAACGTGGCGTACGCCGAAACAGGCCCGGCCGACGGGCCGGTGGTGATACTTCTGCACGGCTGGCCGTATGACATTCACAGCTATGACGAGGTCGCCCCCTTGCTGGCAGCCAAGGGCTATCGGGTGTTGATGCCCTATGCGCGGGGCTATGGCGACACGCAATTTCTCTCGGAGAAAACCCTGCGCAACGGCCAACCCGCTGCGCTGGCCAGTGACGTCATCGACTTCATGGATGCACTGAAGATCAAACAAGCCGTGCTCGGTGGCTATGATTGGGGCGCGCGTTCGGCCGACATCGTCTCGGCGTTGTGGCCGGAGCGGGTCAAGGCGCTGGTCTCGGTCAGCGGCTATCTGATCGGTAACCAGGCGGCCGGCAAGAACCCGCTGCCGCCCAAGGCTGAGTTGCAGTGGTGGTATCAGTTCTACTTCGCCACCGACCGCGGCCGCGCCGGGTACGAGAAAAACACCCACGACTTCGCCAAGCTGATCTGGCAGTTGGCGTCGCCGCAATGGGCCTTCGATGACGCCACTTTCGAGCGCAGCGCCAAGGCGCTGGACAACCCCGACCATGTCGACATCACCGTCTTCAACTACCGCTGGCGCCTGGGCCTGGTCCAGGGCGAAAGCCGCTACGAGGCGCTCGAGCAGAAACTGGCCACGGCGCCGTCCATCAATGTGCCGACCATCACCCTGGAGGGCGATGCCAACGGCGCCCCGCACCCTGCCCCCGAGGATTACGCCAAGCGCTTCACCGGCAAATACGAGTTCCGGCTGATCAGCGGCGGCATCGGCCACAACCTGCCCCAGGAAGACCCGCAGGCGTTCGCCAAGGCGGTGATCGATGCGGATCACCTTTGAGGCCGGGTTGACGGCCGGATTCCCCTGAACATCACATCGCCGATACACCCCGCCCCCTGTAGGAGCTGTCGAGCGAAGCTCGGCTGCGATCTTTTGATCTTGCTCCCCTGCGATCCCAAGCAGACCAGGATCAAAAGATCGCAGCCTGCGGCAGCTCCTGCATTGACCGTGTCCGACGCCAATATGAATTGACCTCAATGGGGTGCCGCTCCTTCAGGCACTAACCACAGGCATTCATGTCCTACCCCTACCGCATTGATATCAGCCAGAATGGCGCCCAAGGTATGCGCACCTCGTGGAACGCGCTACCTGGGATCAAGCTGGACACCGCACAGGGTTAGTGCACATCAGTCGTAGAAGGACATGTAGATGCTCGGACGCAAACCACCAGAGTCAAAGTCAGACGGCCCCACTGAAACCTCCTCTGCGAAAGCGGGAGCGACCTTCCAGCTCATCGTGAGCTTTATGCTCGTGGTTATCCTGGCCTTCCTCGCCATTGAAGGTTGGCGGACCTGGCGCGACTATCGTGCCGCCTTTGCCTCTGCCCGCGACTCCGTGACCAACCTGGCGCGTGCAACCGCCCAGCATGCCGAAGACGCCATCCGGCAAGTCGATGTGCTGACCGCCGCGCTTGGTGAACGGGTGGAAGGCGACGGCTTGCAGAACATCAACGTCCCTCGCATCCACAAGCTTCTTGTCCAGCAATCGAAAATCATGCCGCAACTGCACGGGCTGTTCATTTACGGCGCTGACGGGCGGTGGATCGTCACGGACAAGGCCGTGACCCCAGACACCGTGAACAACGCCGACCGCGATTACTTCCAGTACCACCGCACTCACGCCGATCGCAACGTGCGCATCGGCGAGGTCGTCAGAAGCCGGTCCACCGACGATCTGATCATTCCCATCTCTCGCCGCTTGAACCATCCGGATGGCTCCTTCGCCGGCGTGCTGCTGGGGACGATCAAGGTCAGTTACTTCGTGGACTACTACGGCGATTTCAAAATTGATGATAAAGGCGCCCTGGTCCTGGCCATGCGCAACGGAACCATCCTGGTGCGGCGTCCCTTCATCGCATCCGTCGTCGGCAAAAGCCTGGCGGACAGCGAGATTTTCCGACGCTATTTGCCCAATGCCCACGAGGGCGTCGCGGAAGTCAGAGCGATCACCGACGATACCGAGCGCCTGTACGCTTACCGGGCATTGAGCACCTATCCCCTGGTCGTGGAAGCCGGCCTCTCTCGTGAATCCATCACCGCACCCTGGCGCCGGGATCTACTGAAAACCGGATGGGTGCTGGTGTTCCTGACCGCGGTACTGGCGGTGTTCGGCCTGATCGTCCTGAGTCAGCTGCGCCAGAGAATGGTCATGGAAAGGGAGCTGCGTCACGCGCACCAGGCCATGCGAGACATGGCATTGACGGACAGCCTGACCGGGCTGGGCAATCGTCGACGCCTGGACACTGCACTGCAGGATCAGATTCGCTGGGCACAGCGTCATGGCTCGCCGCTGTCGTTGATCATGCTCGATGTCGATTATTTCAAGCGCTACAACGACAGGTACGGCCATGCCGCCGGCGATGACTGCCTCAGCGCGGTCGGCAGCGCAATCCAGCAAGTGGTCAAACGACCCGGGGATCTGGCCGCCCGGTACGGTGGCGAAGAATTTACCGTGCTGCTTCCCGACACGGACAGCGCGGGCGCACTGAAGGTTGCCCAGGATATCCTGCAGGCCATTCGCTCACTGAACATCGAGCACTCCGAGCACCCCTTGGGGACGGTCACGGCCAGCGCAGGCATTACCACCTGCCAGCCCAACATCGAAAACGTGACGCCGGGCAGCTTGCTGAAGTCGGCTGACGCGCAACTGTATCTAGCGAAGCACAGTGGGCGAAATTGCGTGATGTAGTGGTCGGTTGACACGCTACGTCACGCACACAATGTACCTCGCCGCACCCTCCAGAAAAGCGCCTTCCACCTGCCCTACCGGACCACTTCCCAACGACTCGCCAACCGAATGATCAAGCGCGCAAAATATGCGCCCGTCAGCAGCACCACGAACAAGCGCAAAGTCTGCATTGCCAGCACCAGCCCGACATCGGAATGGGTGTCCACCGCAATGATCGCCATGGAATCCAGCCCGCCCGGGCTGGTGGCCAGGTAAACCGAGAGAAAATCCTTATCGAGCAGCGCTGCCAGCAAAAAGGCGGACAACGCACAGACTGCAATCATCACCACCGCGCCCAGGATCATCGCCGGCATCCGCCGCCAAACGTAAAAGATCGTCAGGCGATCAAAGCCCAGGCCCACGTAGCAACCAATCGCCCCGTAGGCCGTGGCAAGCAGCCAGCCAGGCAGGGTTATTTGCAACAAGCCGCTCATTTGCAAGACGGCCCCCAGCAGCAGAGGCATGAGCAGTGCGCCGGCCGGAAGGGCATTACCCAATGCGACGCCCGCCAGCAACGTGGCCAGCGTGAGCCCGACGTCCAACAGGTTGAAGTGTGGCAACGCGGCGCTGGCCGCATGCAATTCGCTGCGTCCGGTCGGTGCCCCCAGCCAATGGCTGACCAGCGCTCCGATCAGCACCACGCACACCACCCGCACGTACTGCATGGTGGCGACCACCCGTGAGTCGGCACCGAAGTCTTCAGACATCGAGACCATCACCGAAGCAGCACCCGGCGCCACCCCCCAGGCCGCAGTACTGGCGGGGATACCGCCCAAGCGCACCATGGCAAGGCCGACCAGCGCACTGAGGCACACGGTCAGCATCGTTGCAAAAAGCATCATCGGCCAGGACTGGGCGAGTGAAGTGAGCACCGCCAGGGTCATGGAATGCGCGGCGAGAATACCCACGGCGCCCTGACCCAGTTTGAACGCATGGCGGTGCACACGAATGCTTGCACCGCACACCCCAAACCCGATAGCCACGAGCATCGGCCCTAAAAACTCCCCGGCGGGCACCTGCAGAAACTTCAACAACTGACCGCCTGCCCCCGCCAGCAGCACTAACGCAATCCATTGGACGGGAGGGGTATGGAGAAGTCGCCGTGGAAGAAATGACAAAATCACGCTCCAAACGTGGAACGCCCCCGGAGCGGTGGCGTGCTATCGACAGGGGCAATTATTGATAACGGGTTCGATCAAGTCTATTTTCTAATAGTGATGAATTGATAACTCTGGGTTATAGGTATGGAACTGCGCGACCTCTTCTATTTTGAAACCATTGCCGCGCTGGGCCACCTGGGCAAGGCAGCAGAAAAACTCAACCGGAGCCAGCCGGCGCTGACCAAGAGCATTCAACGACTTGAAGAGTCATTGGGCGCCCGACTGTTCGAACGCGATGGCCGACGGATCAAACTCACGCCGGTGGGCGAGCTGCTGAAAGTGCGCGGCACGCAGTTGCAGCAGAGCATCGCTGAAACCCGGCGCGAAGTGCGCGATTTTGCCAGTGGGGTCATGGGCAACATCCGCCTGGGCTGCGCTGCATCCATGGCCGACATCCTGCTACCGCACCTGACCGGGGCGTTGCTTTCCCGCGCACCGGAAGTCACCTTGAACCTGGTCATCGGCCAGGACGATTTCTTGCGCGAAGGGCTGGTATCCGGCCGATTGGACATGGTGATCTGCCCGCAGTACGAAGCGGACCCGCTGCTCGATTCCCATGCCTTGTTCGATGATGAAGCAGTGGTGGTCGCCAGCCGGCATCATCCGCTATTCAATGCCAGCTATCAGATGCGCGACTTGTGCCAGTACCGCTGGGTGCTGCCAGCAACCACCGTGGCCGCACGGCGCTGGATCGACAATGCCTTTCAGGAGCGAGACCTGCCCCTGCCCCGGGTGCAGATCGAGACCACCTCGATTTCCCTGTTGCCGCGCCTGATCGGCGAAACCCACCTGCTGTGCTTCCTGGCCCGGGAGACCCTTGAAGACGTCAAAGGCGTGACGCACCTTCGAGAAGTGGCGCTCAAGGAAACCACGATGAACCGCACCATCGTCGTGTTCGTTCGCATGGGCGCCTATCTGTCGCCGAGCGCGCAATTGCTGCTGGCTATTTTAAAGAACGAAGGGGCGCCGTTTTTTACGGGCGTGCAGGCGGTATAGCGCCGACCCACCGCCTGACCTCAACCTGTATGGCATAAGCCGGCGCCTCCACTGCATAGAAGTCCTGCGGATGGCGCTGGGCAGAAACGGCACGGCCGGGTGAGCGGTCAATCTGCCGTTGCCTGAACGACGCTGCGTGCGCGGCTGGTTGATTTAGTGCCCCGCAACCGCAGGCCTGCCAGCCGCACGCGGGCCTGACTTGAAGCCGTGAGCCCGAGCCCCCCAGGCAATCGCAAAACCCACCCCCGCCAGTACCACCATTGCCCACGGAAAGAGGCGACGCCCCAGTTGTCCAGCAATACCCCACCCACCACTCCACTACCGGCAATCGCACTGTTCCAGGCCACCACATTCAACGACATCGCTACATCCGCCCCATCCCCCGCCGCGTCCGCCAGCGCCGTTTGCAACAACGTCGCCGCGCCGCCGAAGCTCAACCCCCAAACCGCCACACCGATGCAGATCACCTCAGGCACGCTACCCATAAAGCCAAACACCACAGAAACTGCCGCAAACGCCGCCAGGCTGACCAGCACAGTCTTGCGCAACAACGGCTCAACCAATTTGGCCGTCAGCCAAATGCCCATCAACGCGGCAATACCAAACACCAGCAACACCAGATCCACCCGATCCCCCAACCCCGCCGACGCCACGAACGGTGCGATGTAGGTGTAGAGAATGTTGTGTGCCAGCATCCAGCTGATCACCACCGCCAGCACCGGTCGCACGCCCGGCGTGGTCAGCACTGTGCGCAGCGACAGGCGTCGGTGCGCGGCCTGGGGTGGGTAGTCGGGGACTTTCACCAGCACCCAGGCGATCAGCACCAGGGTCAGGGCCGACATCAGGCCGAAGGCAGTGCGCCAACCCACCAGGCCACCCAGCCAGGTACCCAGGGGCACGCCCAGGGACAGGGCAATCGGCGTGCCGACCATGGCCAGCGCCAGTGCTTTGCCCTGTTGACGTGGCGCCGACCATGCGGCGGGCGTAGCCGGCCAGCAGGCTCCAGGCCAGCCCCGCCGCGACGCCGGCGAAAAAACGCGCGACCAGGATCACGCCGTAGTGGGACGACAGCGCGGTGATGGAGTTGAACAGCAAGAAGCCGACGATGGTCAGCAGCAGCACGTTACGACGACGCCAGCCGCGGGTGGCGATGGTCATGGGGATGACCGCCAGCACCGAACCCAGGGCGTAGGCGGTGACCATCTGGCCGGCCATGGAGGGGGAAATCGCCAGGCCTTCGCTGATCAGTGGCAACAGGCCGGCGGGCAGGGTTTCGGTGACGATGCAGATGAAGCCGGTCATGGCCAGGGCGAGCAAGGCGCCGATGGGCAAGCGATCGGACGCTGCCGACAAGGTGATTGAGGGTGTCACGGGAGACTCCTTGAATGAGGACTTCAGACTTAAATACTGATCGGTACAGATGTTGCGGGCCGCCACCACTCATTGTCAACGACTTATGTATCGATTAGTATTTATCTCGTCCTCCAGAGGAATTCTGCCATGGCGCAAATGGGCCGTCCCCGCACCTTCGACCGCGACCAAGCCGTGGAACAGGCCTTGCACCTGTTCTGGCAACACGGCTACGACGCCACCTCCCTCGCCCAGTTGAAAGCCGGCTTGGGGGGCGGGATTTCCGCGCCGAGTTTTTACGCCGCGTTCGGCTCCAAGGAAGCGTTGTTCGATGAGTGCGTGCAGCGTTACCTGGCGACTTTCGCCCGGGTCACCGAATGCCTGTGGGACGAGCGCCTGCCGCCACGCCTGGCCATCGAGACCGCGCTGCGCCAATCGGCGCGCATGCAGTGTGAAGACGGCCATCCCAAAGGCTGCATGGTGGCCCTCGGCGTGATGAGCGCGCCCAGCCCGGAGAATGCCCGGGTGACCGACGCCCTGACCCGGTCCCGCGCCCGCACTCGCGCGGGGATTCTGGCGTGTGTCGAGCGAGGTATCCGTAGCGGTGAGTTACCGGACACTGTGCACGCCCCCGCGATGGCTACGGTGTTCGACAGTTTCCTGCAGGGGATTTCCATCCTCGCCCGGGATAACACGCCGCATGAGGTCATCGATGCGGCCATCACCCAGGTACTGCTGACGTGGGACATTGCAGCCGCTACCAGACCGTCACCTGAGGCGAGGCACAGTGCGGTGCAATGACGGTGTTCAGTCACCAACGCCGTGCACGCCACCCGAAGCCCGTAACGGAGGCAAACCCGTTCGCGAGACGAACAATGCAAGCACGGCAGCCACCAGAAGAAATACGCCACTCGCGATGAACGTCGCCTGGTAACCGGCGCCGTCATAGAGCAACCCGCCCACCGTCGCGCCGAGGGTGATTGCCAACTGAATCACCGCCACCATCAGACCGCCGCCGGTTTCGGCATCTCGTGGCAGCGTGCGTGACAGCCAAGTGAACCAGCCCACAGGCGCGCACGTAGCAATCAGGCCCCATACCCCCAGCAAAACGGCAGTCGCCCACATCGAACTGCCGAAGACGAGTAAAGCCGCAGCAATCACCGCCATCAAAAGCGGAATGATCATCAGCACTCGATAAAGGCTTCTGGTCAATACCGAGCCGATTACCATCGTGCCCAGCAATCCGGCCATTCCGATGATCAGCAAAAGCAGGGAGAGTCCAGGCACATCAACGCGGGTCACCGACTCCAGAAACGGCCGCAGATAGGTGAACAACGCGAACTGCCCCATAAACAGAAATGCCACGGCTGCCATGCCCAGCGAGACCTTGGCGTTGCCTAACAGCCGAAACACTGCAAGTGCAGATCCAGGTTCATTTTGAGCAGGCATTTTCGGCAAGGTAAATGCTTGCCAACAGAGCGCCACAGCGGCGAGCGGAACCACGCAGAAGAACGCACCTCGCCAGCCGATCAGCCCGCCCATGTAGCTGCCAATGGGTGCTGCGACCGCCGTGGCCAGTGCGGTACCGCCCTGGATCAACGCGATCGCTTTAGGCACAAAACTCTCTGGGGCAATCCGCATCATGACGGCGGTCGACATTGACCAACTGCCACCAATAGCGATCCCCAAAATGGCCCGACCGACCATCAGTGTCGAGTAGTCCGGGGCAAAGGCGACGAGTGTGCCAGAGGCAATCATCAAAGCCGTCAGGAACAGCAAAACGGGCCTTCGGTCGAGCCGGCGAATGACTGAAGAGATGAACAGACTGGTGACGACCGCGAACAGTCCGGAAATTGAAATCGCTTGTCCGGCCTGCCCCTCCGTCAGCGCGAGATCGGTCGCAAGCGGTGTGAGCAAGCTCACCGGCAGAAACTCCGAAGTCACCAGGGCGAAGGCGCACAGCGACATCGCCAGGACGGCTCCCCATACCTGTCGGTTCGCTGCTTGAATAGGTAAGGCGGTGCTGCTCATCTGACTTTCTCCAATACGTAAAGCGCCAACGCCTGCGAAGCACGCAAGGCATCGGAATCGGCATGTGGGCACGTAGGGTGATGAATGATCCGGAGCTCGGAGCTCTCGAGCCGGATTAAATGGAATGTGATTACCGCTGAGGCTGGCGCTATTCTCCGGGAATACGCCATGCTTGATAATCTAATGAAAGCTTGTTGAAGTTATAAGCACAGCTAATCAATTCATCCAGGCCGCCTTGATGCCACGACATAATCTGAACGACCTTCTGGCCTTTGTAACAGTCGCCAGGGAAGGCAGCTTTACCCGGGCGGCAGCCCACCTGGGTGTCACGCAGTCCGCGCTGAGCCAGACTGTTTCCGGGCTTGAAAAGCGGCTGAAGATTCGGCTGCTGACGCGCACCACTCGCAGCGTTTCGCCGACCAGCGCGGGTGAACGCCTGATGCACGCCATTGGTCATCGTTTCGACGAGATCGAGGCCGAGCTGGACGCTTTGACCGAGCTTCGTGACAAGCCTGCCGGCACGGTACGCATCACCTGCGGCGATTTTGTCCTGAAGACAATCCTGCTGCCGCGACTCACGCCTTTGCTCCTTGAATACCCCGATATCAAGGTTGAGTTTGATATCAACTACGGCTTCCGAGACATCGTTGCTGACCGCTTCGATGCGGGCATCAGATTTGGCGACACCGTCGATAAGGATATGATCGCCGTTCCCATCGGGCCCGACGTACGGATGGCTGCAGCGGCATCACCCGCCTATTTCGCACGCAACCCTGTGCCAAAGAAGCCGCAGGATCTGCTTGATCACAGTTGCATCGACATACGCTATCCAACCCTTGGCGGACTTGATGCCTGGGAATTCGAAAAGCGCGGGCGCAAGGTCAACGTGCGTGTCGGTGGCCAGGTCATTGTGAACACCAGCGCACACGTGCCGGCTGCGGCAGTCAACGGCTTGGGCATCGCCTATTTGCCGGAAGAAGAATTTGCCCCGCACATTGAGGATGGCCGCCTGGTACAGGTACTGGAAGACTGGTGCCCGTTGTTCTCGGGTTATCACCTGTACTACCCCAGCCGCCGTTTGCCTGCTCCGGCCTTTTCGCTTGTTCTGAAGGCGCTTCGAGGCGAGGCTTTTTTTTTAACGCGGCGCATGGGTGGGCGCATGGGTGGGAGGGTTGCGTTGATTGCTCACAGCGGACCTGCGCATTTTCAGCTATCACTGTCAGTACGAGATCCGCTGAGATCGTCCCAATAGGGAGGCACGCCAATCGCATTGATGAAGTAGTCCCACACCATGCGAACCTTCTGGGAGCGGAGTCGATTCTCGGGGGAAATCAAATGTATCTGGCTTGGCGTCTGCTCAACCGACCCCTCCCAATCGGGCAAAAGCTGAATGAGCTGCTTGTTGACGAAGCTCTCTCGACTGAAGAGCCAGGAAGGAAAAAACACAATCCCCCGCCCCGCAAGCGCCGCCTCTACCAGTACCTGCGCATTGTTGCTTCTGAGCGGGCCATGCACCTCGATGATTTTCACCTTGTCGCTGGCGGGCTTGCGAAAATACCAGCGCTGCGCCCCGCCTGTTCCCTTGTAGACCAGGCACGCATGGTTCTGCAGATCCTCTGGCGAAGCGGGTTTCCCGTAATTCGCCAGGTACTCTGCGCTAGCGCATAAAACGTATTGCTGGTCGCAGATTTTGCGGCCAATCAATCCGGAATCCTCCAGGTGCCCCACCCGGAATATGATGTCTGCGCCCTCCTGAACCGGGTCGATAAAGGCATCGGTGACCGTCAGTTCAACCGTCAATTGCGGATACTTGTCATACAGACCATTCAACAGCTTCACGATATGCAGACTGCCGAACGCAACCGGCGCGTTGATCCGCACAAGGCCACCAATCTCGCCCCCCTTGCCGGTGACTTCCTCATCGGCGGCATCCAGCAACTCCAACACTTCGCGGATCTGCACGTAATAGCGCTCGCCCGCATCCGTCAGCCTTACTGCGCGAGTATTGCGGTACAGGAGCTGCTGGCCCACCTCCCGCTCCAACGCCGCGATGAAGCGTGAAACGGAGGACGCAGGCACGCGAAAATGTCGCGCCGTCGCCGAGAAGCTGCCGGTCACGGCGACCATGGCAAAGTACCGGTGCGCTTTGAGGTGCATAGGGGAAGTCTCCAGCGGAAGGCGCAGTGGATCTGTACTAAAACAGAACGGCTGTTGATTGTCCTCTCGCGTCTATTTGCATCAGACATAAAAAAACAGCCGCCCCGAATACCGGTGACGGCTGCCAACACTTCAGGAAGGTCGCGACTGCTTACCCTCGATGGGGCGCGTAATCGACATAACCTTCGGCCCCGCCGCCGTAGAAGGTTTCGCGCTTGGCTTCGGTCAGCGGCCATTCGTTCTGCAGGCGCGCCACCAGATCAGGGTTGCTGATGTAAGCGGTGCCAAACGCGGCGAGGTCGATGATGCCGTCATTCATCAGGTCTTGTGCACGTTGGCGCGACATGCCGCCAGCCAGAATGAGTGCCGTGTCAGGCAATTTTGATTTGATGGTCGACAGCAAATTGATAAAGGTCGCTTTCGGGCCGCCACCCCCACCCTCGGTACCCGGGGCAGGAAATCCGGACTGATCCATGACATGCACATAGGCCAGTTGCCGAGCGCCAATCTCTGTAGCAAGCGCGGTGTAGGTTTCATCGATCTGATCATACAACGGCATATCGAACAGTTGACCATAGGGCGAAATACGGATGCCCACACGGCCCGCGCCAATCCGCGCAACCACGGCGTCGATGACTTCCAGGGTGAAGCGCAGACGATTTTCCAATTGATCGGCCGAGTACTGATCGGTTCGATCATTGACCAGCGGATTCATGAACTGCTCGAACAGATAGCCATTGGCACCATGAATCTCTACGCCATCAAAACCTGCCTCGAGCGCATTTTCGGCCGCCTGCGCGAACTCACCGACGATCCGCGAAACCTCAGCCGTTGTCAGCTGGCGCGGCGCAGGTGGCGCTACCAACGCCGGCTTGCCGTCAGCGTCGTAGCCGAACGCTGTCGCGCCAACCGCTTGCTTCGACGTGGCGCTCACCGGCAGTTTCCCGCCCTCCTGGATCGACGGATGCGACACCCTACCCACGTGCCAGATTTGCGCAAACATCTTGCCACCCACGGCATGCACCGAGTCGGTGGTGAGGCGCCATCCAGCGATCTGCTCGGCGGTGAAGATGCCGGGATTGAAGAGGTAGCCCTGACCTTCACGGGATATCGGCGTGCCCTCGCTGACAATCAAGCCTGCGGTGGCGCGTTGCGCGTAGTACAACGCCACTCGCTCATCGGCGGCGTCATCGGGTGCGCGAGAGCGGGTTAAAGGCGCCATGACGATACGATTTTTGAGCGTGGTGTCGCCCATGCGCAATGCTTCGAAGAGTGTCGACATTGGAGTTTCCATAATTGATCGAGTGGGGGGACGATCAGCCGAGCGACAGGTAAACAATGCAGATTGTCTTGAACTCGCGCCAAAAGTCTTGATGAGTTGCAGCGATGGATCGATGCTAACTTCGTACTCGTGGCGCAACAATCCACTAAAATCGCAAATGACTTTTGCTTTTTTAGCAACGTTTGATTGGTTGGTTGGTTGGTTACGATCAGATCGATCCGCCTGCTTGAGACAGCGGACTTCCTCACACTGATTGCCTGCGCCAACTGCCCGGTGACACACCAAACTGGCGCTTGAATGCGCGACTGAACGCCGCTTCGGATTCGTAACCCACTGCAAAGCCGATTTGCGCCACATTACCGCGACCTTCGCGCAGCTGTTGAGCCGCCACGTGCATGCGCCAGAAGGTCAGGTATTGCATCGGTGGCTGGCCGACCAGGGTGGTGAATCGCTCCGCGAACACCGAGCGTGACATGCCCGCTTCAAGCGCCAGGGCTTCTGCCGTCCAGCCCTCGGTTGGACGAGCATGGAGCAGCGCCAGTGCGCGCCCTATGTGTGGATCCCGCAAGCCCGCCAGCCAGCCGTGCCGCTCGGGCGGAAGGCTCGCAACATACTGGCTGACGGCTTCGACGAACAGCAATTCGGAGAGCTTGGCGATGACCGTTGTGGAGCCGACGCGCCCCGCCGCGATCTGACTGATTGCGAAACGGAATGAGCTTTCAATCCAGGCGCCCGAAGCCGTCGCGCGCACGTCAAGTTTCAATAAGGCTGGCAGCGACGAAAGCAACGGGCTGAAGGGTATTTCCGAGCCGAGGAACCCGCACAATAACTGCGTGGCCTCGCCGCCCCCGCCGTACTTGATTCGTGAAATGCCGCCGACTTCCGGGCGTTGAATAACGTCGCGCCCCGGCATGGGCGCAAGGCTCAGGTCGCTGCCAAAGGAGTGAGCGTCATTGCGCGGCAGCAGAATGAGTTCGCCGGCCCGCACCTCGACGCTGGCACCACCGTCGATGCGTAATTGCATGTGCCCCGCGGTGACAAAATGCGACGCAATGACATGTCGGGGTGCCGTCAGGAACGGCTTGCAATCATCCGCGGACAGTCTGCCGTTGATGCACCAGGGCGCAGTGAATTCGGCCTCGAGGAATACCCCTCCAGACAGCCGAATCACCCGCAACACATCAGAAAACGCATCCAACACCGGCCAGCCCTCCCTTCCGGAGTCTGGAGCATGTAATCAAGCGTATGGAGCATTCTTCGCCTGACCTGCGAGGCCTAGATTAGCACCAACGCGGACGCGCTGATCGAAACTCTCTCCGGAGTTTTCACCCCCGCTCAGTGGATTCGACGTTAACCGTAATGGCCCCTCCCAACTCGACCAGGGAAGCAGGAGATCGATATGAACAGCATCGCTACCGTACCCGGCTCAGACTCGGGCAACGCCGCCCGATACGCGCAAATCGTCCGATCGTCGAAGAAAACGGAATGGCAGATCGATCGCGATCTGCTGCAGGACCGGCGTTTCGATTTCTCGCGCAAATTCTTGCCCGACGGCCTGTCGCGGATCGACGGCCTGACCTTTCTCACCGCGGACGAGGCGCGCCTGCTCAGTCAGATTCAGGGCCGAACCTATGCCTATATGTTTGGCCTGGTCGAGCGGTTTATCAGTGCCAAAATGCTCGACCAAGGTCGCGCCCATGTCTTTGACGATCAACTCGCACTTGAAGCGCTGGTGCGCTTTTCCAATGACGAGATCAAGCACCAGGAGATGTTCCGGCGCATAGAGACGATGATGGGTGCGCAATTGCCTGCGGGATATCGTCAAGTGGCCGATCCAAACGACGTGGCGCGCGCGGTACTGGCGGCCAGCAGTTGGTCGGTGCTGGCGCTGACCTGTCATATCGAACTGTTTGTGCAAACGCACTACAGGCACAGCATCGCCCCGCGCGAGGAGTTGTGCCCACTGTTCAAGGATGTCTTCAGATTTCACTGGATGGATGAAAGCCGGCACGTCGTGCTGGATGAACTGGAGTGGAAAGCCGAGCACGGGAAACTTTCGCCAGCCGAGCACGACCAGGCCGTGAACGATCTGATTGCGCTGGTGGCGGCCGTCGACGCCATCCTGCAGGCACAATCGGCAGCCGATGCCGAGTACTTCATTGGCAATGGCTCACGCCCGTTCAGCGTCGATGAGACGGCGCAGATCAAAGCCTCGGTACTGAGCGCCTACCGCTGGCAATACATTGTCTCGGGCGTGCAGCATCCACACTTTGGCCGGCTGCTGACGGGCATGACCACCCCTGCGCAGATGTCGAGGATTCAGACCGCACTGCAACCCATCATGAACCAATGACCGACAGCGGCGACCGGCCCCGCGTCGGTCGCGCGACTTGTGCAATGACGTGTTGAACATGATTGATCGAGGATGGCGGCCATGACGATACCGATGTGGATGCTGCTTGGATTTGCGACCTGGACGTTGCTGCTGTTGATGGCGACCGTCGGGGTGTACCGCTGGGTCAGAATCCTGTTCTCGAGTGTGCCGATTGGCTCCTTCCGCAGCGATCAGCTCGAAGGCGAGGACTGGTATCGGCGCGGAACCCGAGCACACGCGAACTGTGTGGAAAACCTGCCTGTCTTTGGCGCCATCGTGCTGGTGATATCAGCCCTTGGTGTCGACGTCCCGGCAGTCAGCTATTTGTCCATCATGGTCCTGGCCGCTCGCGTGTGCCAGTCGCTGGTGCACGTCTGCCATGTGCAAACCGATGGGTTCGTGGCGGTTCGGTTTGCGTTCTTTGGCGTGCAGTTGGTGGGTTTTCTCGTGCTCATTGTCATCGCCGCGGGTTACGGCGCAGGCATGCTTGGATAGCAGGATGAATCCAGGCCTGGTCCTGCAGATCAACTGTTCGCTCGGACGCCCCTGGTGACGAAATCGGTGATTGTCGTACCCAGGGTATTCATTGCGCGTGCTGCCAATTCTTGTACACAAATTCAAGGCTGTAACCGTCAGGGTCAAGCACGTTGGCGGCGTAATAATTGGGGTCGTAATGCAAGCGTGCACCCGGCACACCATTGTCGATAGCACCATTCGCCATGGCGGCAGCGTAGGCAGCGTCAACTTCAGCCTCGCTGCTCGCCACGAATCCAACGTGCACAGCTCGCCCTTCCACAACGCCTTCGCGCAACCAGAAAAACATTCGGCCATCGGCCCCAAAGCCTTTGAGGTCGGGGTGACCCGGAGGACCATCCTTGCCGTCATATTCGAGTCGCGCGGTAATCCCGAGCGGAGTGAGTGCTGCGTCGTAGAAATGAATGGAGCGCTCGATGTCGCTCACAGAGATGAAGATGTGATCCAGCATGGGATAGCCTCGCTTGTTCAGTTGCTGATTCAGATGCTATAGCCGCCCGCGACTTCGATAGTCTGGGCATTGATCCAGCGTCCCTCCTCGCCAAGCAGCATGGCGATAACGCGGCCGACATCCTGCGGCTCGCCCACCCTGCCAAGGGCTGTTTGCGAAGCAAGCAGCCCTTCGAATTCGGCGTTCAGACCGCCGCCCAACTCAGTGCGGATCGCACCCGGCGAGACCGAATTCGCACGTATGCGCCGATCACCAAATTCCTTAGCCATGTAACGGGTGAGCACGTCCAACCCACCCTTGAAGGCGGCGTAAGGCGCCACGCCCGCCGTCGCCACACGCGTGGTTGCACTGGTCAAATTGACGATGCTGGAGTCAGTCTCCATCAAAGGAAGCAACGCCTGGGTGAGGAAAAACGGACCTTTGAGGTGCACGTTCAGAAGGCCATCAAACTGTGCCTCTGTGACCGACTCAAGTGGGTTGAACAGGCCATAGCCAGCGTTGTTGACCAAACCACTGAGGGTGGTCACGCCCCACGTTGCCTGCAATGTCAGCACTATCGATTCGCGAAACTTCTCGAAACTGCCGATATCGGCGACATCAAGTTCAAGCGCGGCGGCCTTGCCACCTGCGGCCTTGATACGACTTACGACTGACTCGGCGGCCTGCGGATTACTTTTATAAGTGAGGATAACCCCCATGCCTCGCTGGGCGCAGTGTTCGGCCGCGCTGGCACCGATGCCACGACTGCCTCCGGTGATAAGGATAACGCCCATGTTGTGCTCCACTGTTGATCAGATGAGCCATCACAGTAACCATGATGTTGCCTACGGGCGCAGCCGTTCCTACTCAAAACCTGCCTGTTTCTGCTTTTTGCTTGCCCAGGGCACCCTCCTGCGATCAGCATGCCCCCATGAACAATCAATTGACCGAGCTTCGGTCCTTGGCTTCCAGGGCCCAAAACCGCCGCACCGAAACGGGTATTCCACGCGTGGCCATGGTCCAGGGCAAAGTTCCTGAGCACATGCTGGCCGCCGTTTACGATCCGATGATCAACCTGATCCTGCAAGGCAGCAAAACGATGACCGTCGGCGACCGCACTCTGCGGTACGACCCGGCGACGTATTTCGTCATGTCCATCGAGTTGCCAGCGGTGGGAACCGTGCACCCGGCCTCCTCGGGTGAGCCCTATCTCGCGGTCAGTCTGACGCTTGATCCGACGGTACTGTCGACGCTGCTCGCCGACCTTCCCAAACCCTCCGGCCGTTACGATAACGATCCAGGATTTTCGGTAGCCGCCGTCACGCCCGAGTTGATGGATGCCTGGGTACGTATGTTGCGATTGATGGACAGACCTGAGGATATAGCGGCCCTCGCACCCGCTTACGAACGGGAGATTCTGTACCGGGTCCTACAAGGTCCACACGGCTGGATGCTGCGTGAGATCGCGGCGCCTGATACCGCCATGGCCCGAGTCAGTCTGGCCATTCAGTGGATTCGTCGAGATTTCGCCCAGTCCATTAGAGTGGACACGCTTGCCCAACAAGCGGCGATGAGCGTCTCCGCTTTCCACCGCCACTTCAAAGCCGTCACTACCTTAAGCCCGTTGCAGTATCAAAAAAGGGTTCGATTGCTACAGGCTCGCACGCTCATGGTAGTCAATGCCCGGAGTGTCACGAGCGCGGCCTTCGAGGTCGGCTATGAAAGCGCGACTCAGTTCAGCCGTGATTATGCGCGGGTATTTGGCCTGCCTCCTGCACGAGATGCGGCAAGAATCCTGTTGGAGACCAGAGGCGCCGTTGGCGGATAATTCGTGAATCCACGTACGTCACCGTGCGCCTCTATAGCTTTAATCGGTGGTGTTCAGTACCCAACCCCTCGTACACCGCCCGAAGCCCGGATGGATTCTCCCGTTACCCAATGCGAGTCCCCGGACGCCAGGAACACGGCCAGCGGTGCAATGTCTTCTGGCTCTCCAAAACGACCTAGAGGTGTGCCAGCGATGAGCTTTTCTCCAAATTCACCGGCGAAGTTACCGTCAGTTGCCGGGGTGTTCGTGTGACCGGGCAAGATCGAGTTGACCCTGATGCCGCGCGGCCCAAGCTCTCGGGCCAATGCGAAAGTCAAGGTATCGACAGCGCCTTTGGTGGCGGAGTAAACACTGGACGCGAGATACGGATCGGTGCTGAGAATGGAGCTGATATTGATGACGCTGCCTGATTGACCCAGCAGCTTGACGGCCTCTCTAACTGCAAGAAGATAGCCCAGCACATTGAGGTTGAACTGTTTGTGGAAGGCCTCCTCTGTGAGGTCTTCAATCATTTGAAACACCGCAACTCCGGCATTGTTCACAAGAATATCCAGCGTCCCGAAGTTGACTCTGACGGTGTCAAACAAACGCTTCACATCGGCGGCCTTGCTCATGTCTGCTTGAACGGCTACAGCTGCGCCACCCTGTGCCTGAATCTGTGCCACAACCGCATCGGCGTCAGTCTTGCTGGACGCATAGTTCACTACGACAGTGGCGCCCGCCGCACCGAGCGCCCTGGCTATGCCTGCGCCGATACCTTTTGATGCGCCTGTTACTACAGCAATTTTCCCTTCGAGCTTCATGGGGGACCTCTTCTAAAGTTGAATAATGTTTCGCAGAGGGCACGCACTCAGGTTTGCAGAAGCCTGAGCGCAGGTGCCGCTTGCTAACAGTATTTGCTCAACCGAAGATCATACGTTTGCCGGTTTTTCGCACATCCTTGCCTATTCTTCTCGGGTCGCTTGCTTTGCTTTCGGATGTAGACCATGTTCAAGCGCATGAACAATTCAATGCAAGAACTGCGCAGTATCGTGATGCGCGCAAATAACACGTGGACAGATACCGGGCTGCCGCGCGTGGCAATGGTCCAGGCCGAAGTCTGTGCAGATCAGGTCTATCAGCCGATGCTGCACCTGGTTATCCAGGGCTCCAAGACACTGTCCATCGGCGAGCAGGTTTTCCACTACCCGGCAGGCAGCTATTTCCTCGTGCCCGTGGACGTACCCGCCACCGGCGAGATTTACCCCAGCGGACCTGCTCTCCCCTACCTCGCGGTCAGCCTGACACTGGACCCCAATGTAATCGCCACGTTGTTGATTGATGAGGGCAAAGCCGATAAGGCGCCAACCAGCAGTTGCTTCAATGCCGTAACGGCCCCTGCCGAAATGATTGATGCATGGCTACGCATGATGCGTCTCATAGACCACCTGCACGAAGCTTCGGTACTGGCACCAATGATCGAACGAGAGATTCTGTTTCGTGCTTTACAGGGACCGCTAGCAGGAATATTGCGTGAAATTGCTCACCCGGACGGTCGATTGGCGCAGATCAGACGTGCGACCCAGTGGATCCGTGAGCACTACACCGAACCCTTCCGTGTAGTACCGCTCGCCGCGATGACCGATATGAGCGTCGCTGCTTTCTATCGGCATTTTAAATCCATCACAGCAATGACCCCCATTCAATACCAGAAACGGCTACGCCTTCTCAGGGCACGCTGGTTACTGTTGTTCGATACTCTCGATGCCACTTCCATCGCTTACTCCGTGGGTTATGAAAGCGCCTCGCAATTCAGTAGAGAATATGCCCGCCTCTTTGGCCTGCCACCTGCGCGGGACGCGGCAAGATTCAAGTCCCCCCAGGTTTTGCGGGATTGAGGCATGGCGCCGTTGATTGCGGCTTTTCCTCTCCGCTCTCTCGCGCTGCGAGCCCTGGCCCAGCAAGGTGTTATTGCGCAGGCGTGCGTCGAGCAGGCGATGAGCCGTTATCGGCTGCAATGACCAACCTGCGGTCAACCCGCTCGCCCACTGGCGCGCGCCGCGCTGGCGGCCCGCTCCAGCGCGTTACTGAGGAACCGCTGTTGTTCGTCATCGAATTGCGACAGAAACAACTCGTCCACCGCCCCTTCATAGATTTGCCACATCTTCTTACGCAGCAGTTTCCCGCTCTCGGTAATGACGGCATACGCACCACGGCCGTCATCGCTGGCACGGCTGCGTGAGACCAGGCCTTCGGCCTCCAGACGGTCCACCAACCGGGTGAGGTTGTAGCGCTCGATCGCCATCACGTCAGCCAATTCGCTCATGCGTCGGGTGCCATCAGGGCCGCTTTCCAGGCCCCATAACGCGTCGTACCACGCATACGCCGGCAGGCCGGCGGCCGCCAGTCGACGCTCGATTTCGCGGATCAGGCAGCGGTGGGCCCTGACGAATTTGAACCAGGTATCCGGCTCGCTTGAAGACATGCATCACCCTTTTCATGAAATCGATTTAGTTGCAATTGTAGCGTGCGCCAGGCTAAGTTCTCGCATGTAGTTGCATTTGCAATTACATATTTGCTCAAGGTTGGCGTCTACCCACGCCCCTCAGCCAGGCACCAAACGACTCGGTGCGGCAGCACTGTCCAGGAGACGACGATGGCACAACACCCCCTGTTTCTCGACGAGGATCCACAAGAAACTCGCGAATGGCTCGACTCCATTGAATCGGTGGCGAGCGTCGAAGGGCGCTCTCGCGCCCACTATCTGATCGATCAGATGCTGGATTTCGACGCCGATCGCCACGGTAATTTCTACGGGCGCGTGACTACGCCCTACGTCAACACCATCGCGCTCGACCGTCAGCAGCCCTACCCCGGCGACCTGACGATAGAACGCCGGATCAATGCCTATATTCGCTGGAACGCCTTGGCCATGGTGCTGCGCGCCGGCAAACAATCGAACGTGGGCGGGCACATCGCATCCTATGCCTCGGCGGCCATTCTGTACGACGTTGGCTTCGAGCATTTCTTCCGTGGGCGCACCGACCGGTTTGCTGGCGACATGGTGTATATCCAAGGCCATTCTTCGCCGGGCATCTACGGGCGCGCCTATCTGGAAGGTCGCCTGAGCGAAGCACAGCTGGACAACTTCCGCCGCGAGACTGACCGCGACGGTATCTCGTCCTATCCGCATCCAAGGCTCATGCCGGACTTCTGGCAATTTCCGACGGTGTCCATGGGACTCGGACCGATCACCGCCGCGTATCAGGCCAGGTTCATGCGCTACCTCGAAGACCGTGGCCTGAAAGAACATCAAGGGCGCAAAGTCTGGGCGTTTCTCGGAGACGGCGAAATGGACCAGCCGGAATCCCTGGCGGCGATTTCCCTGGCGGGCCGGGAGAAGCTCGACAATATTATTTTTGTCGTCAACTGCAACCTCCAGCGCCTGGACGGACCGGTGCGCGGCAACAGCAAGGTCATTCAGGAATTTGAAAGCCTGTACCGGGCGGCCGGATGGAACGTTATCAAGGTGATCTGGGGTAGCGGTTGGGATGCCTTGCTGGAAAAGGACAACAGCGGCCTGCTACGCCAGCGGATGATGGAATGCGTGGACGGCGACTATCAAAACTACAAGTCGCAAAACGGCGCTTACGTACGTGAGCATTTTTTTGGCAAATACCCCGAGTTGCTGGAACTGGTCAGCGACCTGAGCGACGAAGACATCTGGAAGCTCTCTCGCGGCGGCCATGATCCGGAAAAGGTCTACAACGCATACGCCGCCGCGATGCGCCACAGCGGCGGCCCGACGGTCATTCTGGCCAAGACCGTGAAAGGTTTCGGCATGGGTGAAGCCGGCGAAGGCCAGAACATCAACCATCAGCTCAAGAAGATGGGTGAAGATGCGGTCAAAGCGTTCCGTGATCGTTTTGCGTTGGACCTCAGCGACGATCAACTGGGCGACATGCCCTATCTCAAGCCGGCAGCGGACAGTATCGAGGCCCGTTATCTGCAAGCCAGGCGCACCGAACTGGGCGGGTACGTGCCTGCACGCTTCAGCGCCGTCGAGCCGTTGCAGATCCCGCCATTGTCGACCCTGGACACCCAGCTCAAAGGCACTGGCGAGCGCGGGATTTCCACCACCATGGCGTTTGTGCGCATCCTTGGCACTTTGCTCAAGGACCCGAACATCGGCAAACTGATTGTGCCCATTGTCCCGGACGAATCACGCACCTTCGGCATGGAAAGCCTGTTCCGCCAGATCGGCATCCATTCCCACGTCGGCCAGTTGTATACACCTCAGGACGCCGGCCAACTGAGTTACTACAAAGAGGCACGGGACGGCCAGATCATGCAGGAGGGTCTGAACGAGTCCGGCGGGATTTCTTCGTGGATCGCCGCGAGCACTTCGTACAGTACGCACGGCGTGACGACGGTGCCCTTCTACATCTTCTATTCGATGTTCGGCTTCCAGCGTGTCGGCGATCTGGCTTGGGCGGCTGGCGATGCCCGCGCCCGGGGTTTCCTGCTGGGTGCCACGTCCGGCAGGACCACGCTGATGGGCGAAGGCCTGCAACACGACGATGGGCACAGCCATGTTTTGGCATCCACCGTACCCTGCTGCGTGTCCTACGACCCGACGTTCGCCTATGAACTGGCCGTGATCATCCAGGATGGCATGCGGCGCATGTATGTCGAAAACGAGGACATCTATTACTACATCACGTTGCTGAACGAAAACTACGCCCATCCGCCCATGCCCGAAGGTATCGAGCAGGACATCCTCAAAGGCATGTATCGGCTCTCGGCCCCGGCGCAGCCAATCGAAGGCAAACACGTACAACTGATGGGTTGCGGTTCAATCCTGCAAGAAGTCATCGCCGCCGCGCAGTTGCTGGAACAGGACTTCGATGTCAGCAGCGAAGTGTGGAGCGTCACCAGCCTGACCGAACTGCGTCGGGACGGCCAGGATGCCGAACGCTGGAATTTGCTGCATCCCCGTGAGGCGCCACGTATCGGTCACGTTGAACGCTGCCTGCAAGATAAACCGGGACCGGTGGTGGTAGCGACCGACTACATGAAGATATTCGCCGACCAGATCCGCCCGTTCGTGGCCAAGCGGCGCTTTGTGGCATTAGGCACCGACGGTTTCGGCCAGTCGGATACCCGGGAGTCGTTGCGCCGGTTTTTCGAAGTGGATCGCCACTTCATTGCATTGGCGGCCCTGAAAGCGCTGGCCGATGACGGCGTGGTACCCAGGGAAACGGTAGCCGAGGCAATTGCGCTTTACGGGATTGACCCGGAGAAACAGAACCCGGCGCACGTTTGAGCCTTATAAGGCGCCAATCCGCCGATTTTCGCCAGTTCGCCTATTCTGATAGTCCACCCGAAAAAACCATTGACCTTAAACCTGACACTAAACCTTAAGTCATTTGGCGGCCATGTTCCGATCATGGCCTCCATTTCATTCAGGAGATGCGAACATGGGGTACGTCACTACGCAGGACGGTGTCGAGATCTTTTACAAAGACTGGGGTCCACGCGACGCCCAAGTGATCTTCTTTCATCACGGATGGCCGCTCAGTGCGGACGACTGGGATGCGCAGATGCTGTTTTTCCTGGCGAACGGCTACCGGGTCATTGCCCACGATCGGCGCGGCCACGGGCGGTCCACCCAGGTCTGGGACGGGCACGACATGGATCACTATGCCGATGACGTCGCGGCCGTCGTCGACCATCTTGGCGTGCAGGGTGCCGTTCATGTGGGGCACTCCACCGGAGGCGGTGAAGTCATCCATTACATTGCTCGCCACGGCGAAGACCGAGTGTCGAAGGCCGCCATCATCAGCGCCGTGCCACCGTTGATGGTTCAAACCCCGAGCAATCCGGACGGCTTGCCGAAGTCGGTTTTCGATGACTTGCAGGCACAGCTGCAGGCCAACCGCGCACAGTTCTATCATGACGTTCCAGCCGGGCCCTTCTACGGTTATAACCGCCCGGGTGCAAAACCGTCCGAGGGCATCATCCGCAACTGGTGGCGGCAAGGCATGATGGGCTGTGCAAAGGCGCATTACGATGGGATCGTAGCCTTTTCCCAGACCGACTTCACCGAAGATCTGAAAAGCATCACCCTCCCGGTGCTGGTGATGCATGGGGATGACGATCAGATTGTGCCTTATGCAAACTCCGGGCTCTTGTCAGCCAAACTATTGCAAAACAGCACGCTGAAAACCTACTCGGGCTACCCGCACGGAATGCCGACAACGAACGCCGATACGATCAACGCCGATCTGCTCGCGTTCATACGGGATTAGGCCACTGGAGGGGGCGGGTGAAATCCCTGCCCTCCCAGTTCCTCAGGGGACACGCCGTAGGCATTGGTCACATCGATGATGGTCTTTCCCTTCCAGGTCGGCAGGACCTTCGCGACATCCGCGTGCGACTCGGAATGGACAGCCAGAAAGACGATGTCCGCCTTGACCGCCTCCGCCAGTTTTTTGGGAATGACCTGGGGTCCGATCGCGGCCGCGGCGGATGCAAAGCTTTGCGGGTCGCGCGTGGTGGCAACGGATACTTCGATGCCATTGCGGGCAAACGCCTTGGCCAGGGCCTGGCCGATATTGCCGAAGCCGATAATTGCGTAGCTCATAAGTTCTCCTTGGGTTTACCGGGTCCTACGTCGCGCCGAACAATCGAATGGAGCGCCTGGGCGTAGGGCGTCAGAGTTGCGCAAGACCGCCGTCAACGGCGACCCCGGATGTGGGCTCAACGCCACGCAGCGCATCATCTCGGGCAAGTGGAAACCGCTGGTCCTGTTTTTCCTGCGCGACGACCCAAAGCGCTATGGCGAACTCAAGCGCTTGGTCCAGGGTGTCAGTGACAAGGTGCTGATCCAGCAATTGAAGGATTTGGAGGCCGATCGCGTGCTAGCGCGGACCGACTACAAGGAAGTGCCGCCGCGCGTGGACTACACGCTGACCCCGCTCGGTCGCAGCTTGGCTGACGCGATCATCCCCCTGTGCACGTGGGGAACCGAGAACATGGCGGAAATGGCCAGCATCTTCGCCAAGCGCGACACGTTGCCCTAGCGGGAAGCTGAAGAACTGTTGAGTCGGACGACCCTGCGCATTCGTGGGACTGCGCGAACGGCTACCTCGTGAAGCCGTTCATTTGCGCCCACACCAATCGCCCTGACGACGAACATGGTGGTTCACTGCAAAACCGCCTACGCTTCTTGAATGAATCGCCAGGCCGTTGCTGAGGTGATGTATCGGGCTGGAGCGATCTGATTGCCTTTGACCGCCCGTTCATTGCCAATCCGGACCTACCCGCGCGTATCGCCGACAACTGGCCCCTCAATCCGGTCAACCCGACCAGATGTATCGCGCAACGGGTAAAGGCTACACGGACTACCCCACCTATCGTCCCTAAGCGACCGACGCGGCGCCTCTGGAAATGGGCGCGCGGTTCACGTTCTTCCATTGAGGAAGATTAGTATGTATCGGCCAAGCACGGTTCCTTACCAAGAGCATCGAGGGTTCAAGCGAACCTTCACTCCGGGTCATTTGAGCCTGGGATTGTTCTTTCCTTTGGAGGCCTTCGATGGGGACACTCCGAGCATGCTCAACCAGGTCGAATTGGCCAAACGAGCAGAGGCGCTGGGCTTCTCAGCGCTCTGGTTTCGCGATGTGCCACTTCGGGACCCTAATTTTGGTGATGTCGGCCAAGTCTTCGACCCCTGGGTTTACCTGGGCTATATGGCCGCTCATACGTCAGATATAGCGCTTGGCACTGCATCCATTGCCATCTCTATACACCATCCTCTGCACACGGCCAAGGCATCAGCCAGCGTTGATCAGTTGAGCGCAGGTCGCTTGATCCTGGGGGTAGCCTCCGGCGATCGCCCAGTGGAGTTTCCTGCCTTTTACGTCGATCCCGAAAGGCGCGGAGAAATCTTTCGAGAGCACTACGAGGTGATTCGTCGAGCACACAGCACCAGCTTCGAACCCATCCGCTGGAGCGGTGGTGAGCTGCGGGGCGCAGACCTCATTCCGAAACCCACTACCCAAGTCATTCCAATGCTCGTGACCGGGAATAGCCGCCAGTCACTGGATTGGATCGCGCGCGAAAGCAGCGGATGGATCAACTATCCACGCGCACCGAAAATGCAGCGACTGATCGTGGAAGATTGGCGACTGGAGGTCATGAAGCAATGTGGTTCCGTCTACAAGCCCTTCACTCAGTCGCTTTACATCGACCTCGATGAGAACCCGTCCACGCAGCCCACTCACATTCATTTGGGGTTCAGGCTTGGACGCGACCACCTCCGGGCTTTGCTGGAGTCGCTTCAGGAAATCGGAGTGGATCACGTTATCCTGAATCTCAAATACGGAAAGCGCCCTGCTGCGAAAGTCATTGAGGAGCTGGGCACTCACATCGTTCCGCAATTCGGAGTAAAGCCACGTCCTGGAGCGAATTGATACGTCAGAGATGAAACGGGAAACTTGGTTCCTGACGACTCACTGAGCATTTCGCCCTTCATGGTTCGGCGGATCAATGCGCTCAATATTCCCCAGTACCAGCGCTCGCCCGGCAAACAGGCCGCCCGATGTTTCCAAGGAAAAACGTTCGGCATCGCGTTTGCGCACTTCGTCGATCACCGCGTCGGCTTCGTGCTCCGACGCACCCAGAGTCAACACGGCTTGACGGCCGAGCAGCAGGGCGGCCTCAAAGGTTTCCCGCACTATATAGTCGGCGTCGTGTTTGACCAATTCCAGCGCATGTTCGCGGTCAAAAGCGCGCACCAGCAATTTCACTTGCGGGCAGTAGAGCCGCGTACTTTCGACGATGCGTGTCGCGGCTTTTTTATCATCAACACAAATAATGATGGCGCGGGCGTGATGGGCACCAGCAGCGTGCAATATGTCAGAGCGGGCGCCATCGCCGTAGTAGACCTTGAAACCATAGGGTGAAGCGGCGCGAATGACCTCCGGATCTATATCAATTATAGAAAGTTTCGCTCCCTGAGCGAGCGGCGCCTGGCAGGCAATCTGACCCACACGGCCAAAACCGATGATGAGTATATTGCCTTGCAGACTGTGTGCGGCTTCCACACCGTCCATACAAACGGTTTGCTCGCGAGCAAACGTTTGTACAGCAATAAAGTCACCGGCGTAATGGCCATGGAGAGCACCACAATAGCCGTCATATTGGCGTTGACTTCAGGACTGATGACCCTGAGTTTGAGCGCTTCGGCAAACAGCACAAAAGCAAATTCGCCACCCTGCGCCATAAGCACGGCGCGATCCAGCGCGTCGTCATGGCTGCTTTTCGCGAGGCGCGCGACCCCATAAATACACAGCGCCTTGACCACCATCAGCGCCAGCACACCAGAGGTGATGAGCCTCCAGGCCTTGGCCACCACTTGCAGATCCAACGACATGCCGACGCCGAGGAAAAACAGCCCCAGCAGCAGGCCGCGAAACGGCTCTATTTCGGCCGCCAACTGGTGGCGGAATGTGGATTCCGACAGCAGGACACCAGCAACGAAAGCACCCATCGCCATTGAAAGACCGCCGAGTTCCATCAGCAGTGCGGCTCCCAACACAACCAGCAGCGCAGCGGCAGTCATTACCTCGCGCGCTTTGGTTTGGGCCAGTAGCCGAAACAGGGGATTGAGCAGCCACAATCCTACGGCCACCAACGCGCCCAAGGACAGGGCAGCGGTACCTATGCGTTGCAAAAGGGGTGACGTGGGTTCATGGACCCATTCAGTGGGCGCCAGAAATGCCACCACCGCCAGTAAAGGCGCTATCAACAGGTCTTCAAACAGCAAAATGGACACTATGTGCTGCCCCCTCGGCTCGGTGATGTCACCGCGTTCCGAGAGGACTTGCATCACTATGGCCGTGGATGTGAGTACAAAACCAGCCGCGCTCACAAATGACACCTGCCAAGGGAAACCAAAGGCCATGCCGACAACAGTGAGCAGAAAAGCACAGACCACAACCTGCAGGCTGCCCAGCCCAAAGATCTGCCTACGCAGATCCCATAGGTGCGAGGGTTCCATCTCCAGTCCAATTACAAAAAGAAACATCACCACACCCAACTCGGCCACATCAATGATGGTGTGGGGGTCATTGATCAGTTGCAGTCCGAAGGGGCCAATTATCAGCCCCGCCGCCAGGTAACCGACCACTGAGCCGAGCCCGATGCGTTTGAGCAGCGGCACTGCCACCACGGCGGCGGCAAGCAAAGTCACGACAGCAAATAATTGTCCTGCATTGCCTTCAGCGGTCATGGCATTGACCCTCATCCCACATCAGGACCGGTAATGCGTCCACGGCCAGGCGTGTTGAGCAGAGCTTTCAATAATTTGAGTCACCGTTTTGGCATCAGCGGGATTCGATGTGCTCTCGGTGGAAAATTGTTGGCATTGCGAAGCCCTTGTAGCTATTCATCCTTATCACACTCTCGTAAGTCATCCTTATCACGCTCTCGTAAGAGCCAGCAGACGATGCCGAGCACCAGGGTGGCAAATCCTAGTGCGGCAATGGTGAGCGCAGGAGTAGCGGCAGAATCGAGAATAACGAACTTCCGGCTGAGCGCCAGCAAGGCGATCAACAGCACTGTGCGAACCTGAACGATGCTGTTGCGTCGTAGGGCCGGGCGCACAATCGAATGCTTGAACTCCAGGGCTATCAGCACGGTGAAGATTGAGCCAAAGAGGGCCTGGAAAACATCGTGATCCAGAGGATCAATCGCACCACCGATCAACAACGGCACGACCCTGCGACAGAGCTGCAGTAGCGCCATCATAATCACAGACGCGATGATGAGACTGAGCGCAAGAACAACCAATTGTTCGAAACGTTCGTAAGCATTCATCAGCGCCCATTGAAGTCTGAAATTTTTCAGCGTCGAGTTGCGCTCACGCCTTTCAGAATCAGGCTTTGACACGATAACCCTCCACACTTGCGTCTTCAGTCTGCCAGGCTCGTCCAGGCATTTGAGGATCCAGTACATCATTGCACGTCGTGATCAACAGGCCCGCGCCCAGGTTACGTGAGTGTGTTGAGGCTAAGTCCCAGTCTCCGCAGTAGGTGCCAGATCATTTGGCTGGTCTGGCGGACTAGTCTTTTCGGAGGTCTTCGGCGCATCCACCTCCACCTTATTGAAGATCACTTCGCTACGCCCCTTGTCGTAACCCAACTCAACACTGTCGCCGGCTTTCAGCTTGCCAGCGAGCATTTCCTTCGCAAGCCGCGTTTCGACGGCCTGGCGAATCTGACGTTTCAACTCGCGCGCGCCAAACTCAGGCTGATAACCAACATCCGCCAGATGCTCAATGAGTGAGCCATCAATTTTCACTGTGATGTTCTGCGCAGCTGCGGTTCGAATGACCCGATCAAGCTGAATGCTCACAATCGATCGGATGTTGTCACGGGTAAGGGCATGGAACACGATGATGTCATCAATACGGTTCAGGAACTCGGGGCGAAAATGCCCTTTCAAGACTCCCATTAATTCATCACGTAAGGCTTTTTCCGTAAGGCGTTCATCTTCTGGGCGCTCAAGATTTTCCATGATAACGGGAGAGCCCAGGTTGCTGGTGGCAATGATGATCGTATTGCTGAAGTCCACGACACGTCCCTTACCGTCCGTTAGACGCCCATCGTCGAATACCTGCAGCAATACGTTGCTCACATCGGGATGCGCTTTCTCGATCTCGTCGAGCAGAATCACACTGTAGGGCTTGCGGCGGACACGCTCTGTCAACTGACCGCCTTCGTCGTATCCCACATATCCGGGTGGCGCACCGATCAACCGAGCAACCGCATGACGCTCCATGTACTCCGACATATCAATACGAATGATCGATTGCTCGTCACCAAACACCGTTTCCGCCAACGCTTTGGCAAGTTCGGTTTTGCCGACGCCCGTAGGGCCAAGAAAGAGAAACGTGGCAATAGGTCTGTTGGCTTGGCCAAGGCCGGCTCGAGACAAACGAACGGCATCGCTGACCGCGAGAACAGCATCTTCCTGCCCAACCAGCCGAGCACGCAAAGTGTCTTCCATATTCAACAGCTTTTGACGCTCTTCCTGCGTAAGCTCGGTTACAGGAATACCGGTGAGACGGGACAGCACCTCGGCAATTGACTCCAGGGTCACCTCAAGGGTTTCGGAACCTGTCTTGCGCTGCCAAGCTTCTGTTTCCTCTCCCAGTTGCGCTTGTTTTTGACCAATGCGTTCTTCGAAGCCTTTGGATTCATCAAAACGTTTACGGGAGGATGCATAATCCTGTTCACGTTTAAGTTGCGTGATTTCGGCTTCCAGCTCCTGAATGCCAGCCGGCCTTGAGGAGGAACTGATTCGAACGCGGGCCGCTGCCTGATCGATCAGGTCAATGGCTTTATCCGGCAAATAGCGCGAGGTGATGTAACGATCCGACAGCTCTGCTGCCGCCACAAATGCTTCATCGGCGAATGTGACCTGATGGTGAGCCTCAAGCTTGTCGCGCAGCCCACGCAGGATAATGATGGTCTGTTCTACGGTGGGCTCGGATATCAGCACAGGCTGAAAACGTCGTTCTAGCGCTGCGTCTTTTTCGATGTGCTTTTGATATTCATTGAGTGTCGTCGCGCCGATCAAACTAAGCTCCCCGCGAGCCAATGCAGGTTTCAGTACGTTGGCAATATCCAGGCCGCCCTCCTCACCACCCTGCCCCGCGCCAACGATCGTATGTAACTCGTCGATGAACAGAATAAGCTCCGAGCTTTTTGCGGCGACTTCATCAAGCAGTTGCTTGGCTCGCTCCTCAAATTCACCACGATATTTAGAGCCCGCAACCATTGAGTTCAGATTGACTTCAACAAGCCGTCTGCCACGCAAAATCTCAGGGACATCGCCCTTCACTATTCGTTGTGCAAGCCCTTCGACGATGGCTGTTTTACCGACGCCAGGTTCGCCGATAAGAACCGGATTGTTCTTTCTGCGCCGCGCCAGCACCTCAATGGTATTTTCGATTTCCTGCGCGCGTCCCAATACGGGATCCAGTTTGCCCTCACGAGCCAATGACGTCAGGTCGCGACCGAACTTGTCGAGTGTCGGTGTTCCCGTCGGGGTGTCGACTCGCCCATCCTCAGCCCCCTTACCCACCACCTTGACCACCTTCTGCCGCAAGGCTTCAGGCGTTACCCCGTATTTTTTAAGCAATGTCCCGGCAATACTTTCTGGTACAGAGGCAAGCCCGATCAACAAATGCTCAGGGCCAACGTACGAATGTCCTAAATCACGAGATGCCTGGAACGCAAAATTGAAAACTTTCTTCAAACGTGGCGAAATGCTCATCTGATCCACCGGGGCCTGGGCCTCCGCTGTGCCCCTCTGAGCATGTTGATCAATGTAGCCTTTGATCTCGTCTGGAGATAGCTTCAGTTCCTTAAGCAACGCCGTACCAACATCGGTATCCGCAAGCACATACAACAAATGCTCAGTATCGAGCTCGCTACGGTTAAACTCATGGGCTTTCTCTCCAGCGCGTTGCAGGATTTCCAGCGTCTGGGAACTGAATGCATCGGTTGCATCGACAGATTCTCGAGGCACTTGCCCAGAGAGCCTGAAGTCATCGCCCCCCTGATCCATTGCTCCGCCCATACTGTCGAAAAAGCGAGATACCCCCCCGCCCAGCAGAGAGTCGAATGGATTCAGCATGCTTTGATGGCGTAAGAGTTGACGGTAATCGTGGTCGCAAATGGACATTGTTCTGGCTTGGCCATTTTGCGATACGGTCACTCGCGCTACAGCTGGTCTCGCATTACATATTTCACAGAGAGTAGCCATGATGAGTTGTCTCCAAAGGTGGATAACCGGACTCATTCAGATGGATCTACGTCCCCGTACACGATGCTCACGAAACATGGGGGTGAGATCCGCTATACGCTGAGCTTGATCAGGAAGACGATTACGTGGGAGGGAATGGCAGTTTCGGCAGAAGACGCCATCCATCAAGATAGACGGGTTCCAAGCAAAACGCTCCATGGGCTACCAGAATACCGACGAACGACGTCTGATTGATTCGTGCAAAAAATACCGCCAATCGCCTTTCGCAAATCTGCCGTCTATTAAACCTGGTTGCGCGATGTGATAAAGGTCGTCACTGCGGCGAGTACCAGCAAGATAGAGCCTGCGAGGAATGTCATGCGATAGCCGCTCCCATCGAACAGCAGCCCGCCGAAGTTAGAACCCAGCGCAATGGATAGCTGAATTTGCAACCAATGCCGTAAAAGTCATGGGGCAGCATTTGCCAGCTATGGCAGCGTGCTGCGAACTGACCTGCATATCATCCAGGGCGCGGAGTGCATCACGACTTACCGCTCTTGCGAATCAGTGCTTCGTCAGTTCTGCGAGCGCATGCGCTCAACGGTCAACCAAACCTGCGACAATGCTGCCTCTTCGGGCGTCGTAACTTGCGTGGCAAACGTTCAGGTATTTGAATAACAAATTCGCGGGGAGCAGCCACATTGGAATTGAGACAACTGCGCTATTTCGTAAAAATCATCGAGCTTGGCAGCCTGGGGCGTGCAGCACTTGAACTGGACGTGGGTGTGTCAGCCCTCAGTCAGCAAATCTCCAAGCTGGAAAGCGAACTGTGCACCCGCCTCCTGAATCGAACCTCTACCGGCGTGACGCCCACTAGCGCCGGATTTGCGTTTTTACACCATGCCCAATTGACGCTACGCCAGGCGGAAAACGCAATCATGGCCGCCCATCGCGGGCGAATGAGCGGTTATGTCAGCGTCGGCTTACCACCGACTACCGCCACGGTGCTCGCGTTGCCGTTGATCAACGCAATGCGTGCGCGTTATCCGGACATACAACTGCATTTGGTGGAAATGCTTTCCGGCCACTTGGCGGCGCAGCTCAACGCACGGCAAATTGACCTGGCCATCCTGTTCCAGCTCGAAGGGGGTAAACGCTGGAGCGTGACTCCGCTGCTGGATGAAAAGCTGTTTGTCATTGCCTCGCCCAGCCTGCCTCAAGCGCCTTCTGGTGACAGCGTGCAGTTAGCCGACCTCGGCGGCCTGCCGCTGGTGATGCCCAGCGCGCAACATGGATTGCGCTCGGCATTGATGAGCGCGTTCGAGCGGGTCGGGCTGACACCCAATGTCATTATGGAAGTCGACGGTCTCGCTATTTTGATGAACGCCGTTCGGGCCGGTCATGCGGCAACGATACAACCGGGGGCGGCCGCTGCATTGAAAGACGGGTCCGGACTTTCACTGATCAGGATTGCCGATCCCCATGTGGGCCGGCGTAATCTTCTGGCGACGCTGGCTGATGACGAACTCTCTCCGGCGGCGCTGGCAACGCGGTTGGTCATCGTCGATGTGGCGCGACAGTTGGTCGTCGACAAACAGTGGCCTGGAGCTACGTGGATAGAGGGGGTAGACGCGTAACCCGCCTTCAACCCCGGACACATAAGTCTCCATAGACAGATTTTTCGAATAATTTCTCAATAGGTGGCCCTTGGGGGGTCAATTTAGCGTCAGGCACAAAGAGGAGTCCGCCATGACCGTAGTCGATCGCCTCAGGTATTTGCGCGTCGTTCTGGTTTTGGCTGGCCTCGCGTGCCTTGCTCTCTACCCACTTATGTTGTTCTGGCCGTCCGGCTGGGCCTGGCACGTCGGTCACTCGGACTACCCGATGATGATCGTTGGCATCTACGCCACACTTGGCGTGTTCTTGATCCTGGCCGCACGTGATCCATTAGCCAATCTGAGCCTGATCTGGTTCACCGTGTGGTCTAGCGCCGTACACGGAGGAATCATGGCCGTCCAGACGGTCACCCAGCCGGGGCAAATGGGGCACTTGGCAGGTGACGTGCCGGCGCTCTTCATCGTGGCGGTTGCCTTGGCCATCTTGACGCCCCGCTCGCAATTGGCCGCTCGGCCCCGGACACACAATGGGGCCTGAGAGCAGGTTTGACTGGCAGGATCGGGAGGAAAATCGCGTTTCTACGCAATTTTTTGCGTCTGCTGATCAACCAACGCCGACAAATTTTACGTAGCAACGCAGTCTTCAAGACTGTGCCCGCGTTTTTTCACAGCCTGGGGCGTTTCCGCCTGTCACGCCTGACCGGTTTGGGTCCGATAGCTGTCCATACTATTCAACATGACCAGCGCAACCTTCCTGCGCTGCGACGCCTGCCAACGGATCTACTGGGAGGGTTCGCACTGGCGCGGCATGTGTGCATTGCTGGCACCGCTGCTGGGCCGCTAGCCGGGCACATCGGACCGTCTGCGTAGCCGGGGCTCATGGGCTTTTGCATCAGGAAGATGACGGCCATGCACGGTCTTTAATAGCGGCATGAACTTCCTGGTTTCGCCTTGCGACGAACGATCTAATAAGTGCTGTGCAAAAAATCCTTAAGGCGCTGCGCCAGGCTTTCCAGGGTCAGGGTGCTGTAATGCTGACGATCCCACGCGGCATGCAGGGTCACGCCGAGGTTCACCTCCGGTGTGCGTGGCGATGCCTGGATCAGCACGCCATGTAGCCCGTAGCGCGGCAAATCCGTGACAACACCCACTCCACGCCCATTTGCCGCCAACGCCTGGATGATGGGTGATTGATCGCATTCCTCCACCGAAGAATACCGCAGGCCTTCGCGTGTCATGGCCAGATCCAGCTCAAGACGACTGACGCTGGAACTGCTTGGCAGTAACAACGGTTGAACCGCCAGTTCGGCGAGCGTCACCATGCTCAACTGTTCGATAGCCCAAGGATGACTGTCGTTCACATAGGCTCGCAGCGGCACCAGGCCTAATTGCAGGGTGGCGCAATCCTGCTCTGGTGTTACCGGCGAGACCACCATGTCCATCCCGCTATGAAGCAGCTCGTGCAGACCGAAGTGCGACGATTCGTGGGTGAGAATCAGGGGATCCTCTACCTTCAACGTGCTGATAAAAGGCGCGATCAACCCGGCGATCGTGGCGTACGTCGCACCCAGGTGCAGACGCTTGATATGCCCCTTGGACCAACTCTGTGCCGCTGCTTTTACCGACCGTGCGTTGCTCAACAGCTGCCGCGCCAAAGGCACCAGTTCGCGACCGGCCGGCGTCAGCCGCAATCGGTTGCGCTGATTATCGAATAGCTTGAAGCCCAGCTCGCCTTCGAAGCTTTGTATCTGTCGACTCAGGGCCGGCTGCGCCATGTGCAATTGCGGGGCGGCAGCGGTCACCGTGCCAAAATCGACTACGGCGAGAAAACACTCAACACGGCGTAAGTTCATGGCGCCTTTACCCTTTTGCATGCCTGAAAAGAAGCACAGCTCTGTGGCTGCGCTTTTAGCGTATCAGTCGGTCAAGGACGTACCGCCGTGACTTCTATTTCAACCAGATAGCCCGGATTGGCAAGACCGGCCACCTGAAACACTGAACGAGTGGGCAGCAGCGGTTGTTGCGCCGTGCCGAAAAACCGAGTGTAACCTTTCATGAAACCGGAAAAATCCATGTGGCCTTGCTTCGCCGGATCCCCCACCAGGTACACCTGCATTTTCACCACATCACGCATGTCCATGCCAAGGCTCTTCAGCGATTGCTCGATACCCTGCAGGACATTGACCGTCTGGGCCTGGGTGTCACCATAGGCGGCGACACTGGTTTTGGCCTGATCGGCGTGGATCACCGACGGCACCGCACCACTGAAATTCACCAGCGTAGCGTTTGGCGGAATCTCGATGGCCAGCGCGACAGGGAAATCGGTCCCTGGGATTTTGTGGCGGATCACTTCACTGGCATTGGCTTGAGCGAGCAGCATAAAGATTCCCAGGCTGGCGGCGAGTGTCGGATTGAAGGAAGAACGGGGCATCGAAATTCTCTCTCTTAAGATTGGCAAACTCATCGGCCGGTCAATGCTTTAACCGTTGCCATGTTGACCGGTTCATTGAATGCATTGCCGTTGTGGGTGCGGATGTAGGTCACCACCGCCGCAATCTGTTCATCGTCAAGGAAGCCCTTGAATGCAGGCATACCGCCCTGCCCTTGAGCCACCATGAACACGGGATAGGCATCTGCTGACAAGCGCGGATTGTTGGCCAGGGCCGGGTACGCGCCTGCACCTTGGGCGCCTTGGCCCTGAGCCATGTGGCAGCCTTGGCAAATGGCCTTGAACAGGCTTTCGCCCTCTCGTTGTTCGAAATGCTTGCCAGGGACCGACACTTGCGGGTCGAGTGCATTGGCCTGCCCACAGGCCAACGAAATCACCAACGCCAAGGCACAATAAAGTCGTTTCATGGTGAGCTCCTCAGGCCTGTGCGGTCGGACGTGCGACGATGTGTGCATGCAGACGGGTGATAGCGTCCTGTGCCGAGAGAATGGCGCCTTCCTGCCACGCGGGCAGTTGCGAGGCGTGTTCACCGGCCAGTACCAGACGCCCATCGATCTGACACAGATGGCTGTAGTGGGCGGCGCGCGAAGTTTCAGTCCAGGCCCCATAGCACCCGTTGCTCCAAGGCACGCGATGCCAGCCAACAGCGATGCCGTTGTCGAATTCGACCGGATACTGCGGGTGGACCTGACTGCCGTATTCGACGGATTTTCTGATCCGTTCTTCCGGCGTCATTGCCGTGAATTCAAAGGCGTTGTTGTTCTCCCACAGATAGCCACCGAGCACCACGCCTTTGCCGCGACTGCCATAATCGCAATTGGGATAACCAATCTGCTGCATGGGTGAGTCCGTGTAGCTCACCCCGCCATAGATATGTTCGTCCTGTTCCCAGAAACGTCTTTTGAACTGCAAGCCGATTTTGACCGACGCGTTGTACGGTACCGCCCGAATGGCGGCCTGCATCGGCGCGCCGCAATCGACAGGGATCTGGCTGAGGATCGACAACGGCAGCGTGCACACACACCAATCGGCTTTTTCCTGGCGAGATGGGCCGCCTTGGCTGCTTTCCCAGGTGACGGTCACGCCTTGATCGTTCTGCTGGATGCGGGTGACTTTGCTATTGAACTGGATCAGGCCTTCGAGCTGGCGAGCGAACGCCTGGGCGATCATGTCCATCCCCCCCACTGGCTGAAACAGCGTGGTCTGAAACTCATGTAACTGACCGACCATGAGGTACAGCCACATGCCTGATTGGAGCAGCGCCTGGCGATCGATGATTTCCGAGGGTTGGGCCGCAGGCATCAGGCCGCCACCGGCATCCACGGCAAAGCCGCGACGAAGGCTGGTGTCTGGCGATTTGCGGTACTCATTGCCCGCATCGAGCCCGGCCCATACACGCAGACTTTCCAGGAGTTTTTGCCGGTCTTCGGCAGTGACTTCCTGATCCAGCGCCCCCTGGTTCACCGCCTTGCTCAGCAGCTCGGCAATATGCCCCTGGTAATCGGCCTGGACTTCGCGATAACGCTTGGGTTTGCCGCCGAACGCCTGACTGTTGTGAACCAGAGCGTTATGGTTGACCTGTACGAAGGGTTCGAGTTTGACCTCGAACTTCTTGCAGTAATCCAGAATGGCATGGTGATGGTAGGGAATTCGCCAAGGCCCCGGATTGAAATAAAGCCCCTGATCAAATTGGCAGGTCTGAACGGCGCCACCCAACTCGGTGAAGCGATCACCCCCACGCAGGGTCCAACAGCGACCGCCGGCCTTGGCGTTGTATTCCAGCACTTTGACCTTGTAACCCGCCTTGCGCAGTTCGTAAGCCGCCGTCATGCCTGCCAGGCCCGCTCCCAAGACCAGTACCGTCGTGCCTTTTGGCGCCTGGCTCAGCTTGAAATCGCCGGTATAAGTCGACTCACCGGCAAAACTCAAGGCGCCCATGGCCTGGTACATCGCGGCCGCGCCGGCGGTGTTGCCGATCCAGCGCAGCAACGTGCGTCGTGTCACTTTACGTTGATCAATCATGACGACTTGGCTCCCAACCCCGCGAGCAGTGGATAGTTGAGAACGAACTCGACGTGGGCCCGTACACCGGTCTTCAGCGTGGCATCGTCGACGGTAAAAAACGGGCTGTGATTGACGGGAGCCTTGAGCATGTCCTGATCGGGAGAAGTCGCTCCCAGGAACACGAACAGGGCCGGGACCCGTTTGGCGTAATGGGCGAAGTCCTCGCTCGCGGGGGAGAAATTCGGGGTGATTTTCGCGTTGCCGTCCGCGGCCTTCTTCATCGACGCCGCCATCATTCGGGTCAGGCGCTTGTCGTTCATCAGGACCGGCGCGTATTCGGAAAGCTCGACTTTCGCCGAGACACCATTGGCTTGGGCGACATGCTCGATCATCGGCGGCAACTGCTTCAGGATGCCGTTACGGATCTCGTTGTCGTTGGTGCGCACCGTGCCAAGCATCGACAAGGTGTCCGGAATGATATTGCCAACCGTGCCGGCGTTGATGGCGCCGATTGTGACAACGCCCATGCCTTGACTCAGGTCTGCGCGACGACTGATCAGCGTCTGCAGTGCAGTGATCATCTGCGCACTGGCAACCACCGGATCCGCACCTTTCCAGGGCATCGAACCATGCACTTGTCGCCCACTGACGGTAATGCGCAGGCCATCGGCACTGTTGAGGACAGGCCCGGGCTTGTAGCGAATTTGCCCGCTGGGCAGTCCCGCCATGACGTGCAAACCGAAGATGACTTCAACTTTGGGATTGTCCAGCGCGCCTTCGGCAATCATTTTCCGCGCACCGATTTCTGCGCCCTGGGTGAAGTTATCGATGTTCGCGCCACCCTCCTCGGCTGGCTGAAACACAAACACCACGGTGCCGGCAATCTGGTCACGGTGGTCAGCCAGCAGCTTCGCCGCACCCAGCAACATCGCGGTATGGGCATCGTGCCCACAGGCATGCATGACCGGGACTTCCTTGCCCTGGTATTGCGCCCGGGCGGTGCTCGCAAAGGGCAGCCCCACAGGTTCCTGCACCGGCAACGCGTCCATGTCGGCGCGTAACGCCATCACCGGCCCCGGCTTACCGCCCTTGAGGACGCCGATGACGCCGGTAGTGGCGACGTTGGTACGAACGTCGATACCCAGCGCCTTCAATCGCTCGGCAACCAACTTTGACGTTTCAAACTCTTGATTGCCCAATTCGGGATGCTGGTGGATCTTGTGCCGAAGCGCGATGAAGGCGGGCTCCTCCTGCAATGCAGCGGCTTTGACCCAGTCACTGGGCTCGCTGGCTTGCGATGCCGTGTTGACGGCAGCGGCAAGCATTGAAACGAATAGCATCGGATAGATGGATTTCATCGGAACACTCTTTAACGAACAGGCACACCTCTCCCGCCCTTGACGATGCCAGGAGAAACCATGCGTGTTGGAAAAAAGGGTGATCGCCATGCTGGCCAATCACCCTGAGGAAAGCTCAGTCAGGCTGGTGGCGCGTCACGTACAACGTGATGATCGTGGCGCACAGCGAGATGGCGGCGATAAGACTCAGGAGCAGCGCAGGCCCCCATGACTTGCCATCCGAAAGCATCAGGAACCCTGTGGCCAGGGCCGGCATGAACCCCGCAATCAGGCCGGAAAGGTTGGCTGACAACCCCAGGCCGCTGTAATGCAGATGCGGTGGAAACAAGCGGGTCAGTACATTGCCGATAGGTGCGTAGGCTACCGTCGCCAACCCCAGGCCAAGGACCATGGCCAGGTTGATGTACATGGGTTCACGGGTATCAACCAGCCAGAACATCGGGAATGCCAACACCAGGGTAATGACGTAGCCGATGATCACCGTTTGCGTCGAGCCAATGCGATCGGCCAGCTTGCCGGCCACCACCAGGGTGACCATTTGCATGAGCGCACCACAGGTCAACGCCGTGAGAATG
Source organism: Pseudomonas sp. VI4.1 (assembly GCF_002029345.1). Classification (NCBI taxonomy): domain Bacteria; kingdom Pseudomonadati; phylum Pseudomonadota; class Gammaproteobacteria; order Pseudomonadales; family Pseudomonadaceae; genus Pseudomonas; species Pseudomonas sp. VI4.1. The sequence continues at coordinate 11,659 of NZ_MULM01000175.1, read as the reverse complement.
ACGTGGCTGGGCAAGTTCAGCGTCTTGGTGACATAGCTGATCATGAACGCGGTAATGATGAAGAAACCGGCATTGCAATACAGGTAAGTGGCGATGCCCAGCACCAGCCGTCCCGGGGCTTGGCGGAACAGTTCGAGCACCGGCATTTTTTCTGTTTTGTTTTCGCTCGCCAGTTGCTTGAAAGCCGGGGTTTCTTCGACTTTCCAGCGCAACCACAACGCTACGCCGACCAACACGATGGACACCGCAAACGGCACCCGCCAGGCCCACTCCAGGAAGGCGTCACCCGGCAAGGAAGCGGCCAGGGCGACGGCACCCGACGACAGCAAGGTGCCCGTGGGCGAGCCCAGTTGCACGATGGCTGCGTACAACCCGCGTTTTTTCGGCGGCGCGTATTCGATCGCCAGCAAGGTCGCTCCGCCCCACTCCCCGCCGGCAGCAATACCTTGCACCGCACGCAGGATAGTCAACCGGATGGGCGCGACGATTCCGGCCGTGGCGTAAGTCGGCAGAAAACCGATCATGGTCGTCGCCAACCCCATCATCAGTACCGTGATGACCAATGCGCTGCGCCGGCCATACTTGTCACCGATATGACCGAAAATCACCGCCCCCAACGGACGAGCAGCGAAGCCGACACCGAAACTCAAAAACGCGCCCATCACCGAAATGGCGGGGACGTCACCCGGAAAAAACAGCGGAGCGAACACAATCGCGGCGACGGTGCCGAACAGGAAAAAGTCGTACCACTCCAGGGCAGTGCCGATATAAGCCGCGATCACGATCTTGCGAGTCTGCGCCGCGTCGAAACTGACCGGGGTCGAAGCTGGCCCGTCTGTCGAACTCACGGGGAGCGTAGTGGATTTCATGAATACTCCGGTTTTGTATGCTGTTATGAGTGGTTACGGGCTGCGGCGGATCAGAAAATCTTGAAAGGCACGTTTACGATCAGGCGAAACTCTTCAAGGTTGCCTTCAATCTGGTTTTCGCTCGCGCGATGCCAGGCATAACCGCTGAGTAGATTGGCGCCTTTCAACTGTCCTGACTGGACGACGTAACTGACGAAGGTTCCAACCTCATAGTGGCTTTCGTCACTCTGCTTGAGCACGGACGAATAGATACCGTCGGGCCCGCCATCATAGTGAGTGCCATCAATTCCCCAGCCCTTGATGTACCAGAGGATGGTCTTGAAACCTGGAAAGCCATACGCGGCGAAATCGTTGATGTAATTGACCTGGAATGAGCGTTCATTGGGGCCGTTGTAATACGAGAGCATGGTGTTTGGCAGATTGATCGCATTCGACTCGGCCACATAGTCGAAATACTCGTCGCCCTTGATCTGTTGCAAGCCCACTTTCAGCGTGTGGTTCTTGTAAACAGGCGTAATACTCAGGCCATAAGCCTGCTGGTCGATAGCCCCGGCCACTTCCTGGCCACTGGACTGGGTGTTGTAGAAGTCAAACTGGACATCGGTGGTGATTGCACCCCAGTTGAATTTCTGCCCCAATCCCACGTATTCACGATCCCAAATGTCCTCGAAACGCGAGACGTAAGCACTGGCGCGCCAGCCATTGCTGGCCAGGTAGTCGGCGCCGGCGTAAGCCACCCAGTCACTGGTGACCAGTCGGGAACCGAAACTGGGCGTCAAGTCCTGACTGCCTGCTCCGGTGCGCGGCGTAGCCTGGTCGAAGTACCCGGACTTGATTGTCAGGCCCTCGACGTCATGACTTTCCAGCGAGACACCGTCGAACGCTGCCGGAAGCGTGCGTGTATCGGAATAGCCCATCACGGGCGTCTTGACCTGATGCCTGCCGACTTTCAGCACCGTGTCGGATACTTTGAATTTCAGCGCCGCGACACCCACCTTGCTCCAGTCATCAACCACATCGCCATCTTTGTCGACCAACAGCCGGTTGCTGCCACCGGCGGTCGCCAGTTTGCTGCGTTCAAGCGCAACGGCAGCGTACGCCGACAGATCAAGGCCGAAACCGACCATGCCTTGGGTGAACCCGGACACATAATCAAGCTTGAAACCCTCAAGCCAGGCCGTGCGGTCACGCACGGCCCGCCGCCCTTGCGATGTTTGCGCGGAAAAGTAAGTGTCCTTGCGCCCGATTTCATGGGAGTACCACTGCCGGGTATTAAGTGTCAGCGAACTGTCTTCGATGAAGCCGGTGTCCTTGGCTTGTACAGCCATCGGAGCCATAAAAAGAGCGGCCGCAAGCGACCCGGCCACCAGAGGTGCCGAACGAACCCTATGCATATCTGAGCGCCTTATAGTTTTTGTGATGGCAGGCAGGAAGGTGAAGTTGAGTCTTTGTTTTTTATTTGGCGTGGTTGAGTCCGCACCAGCGGGCCATGAACACCGCGAGAACCTTGGTGACATCCATCATGCTGTCGATCGAAACCCACTCATCGATGCCATGTATAGAGCCACCGACAGGGCCATAACAGGTCGCGGGGATACCGCCGTACAAGTTGAAAAAACGCGCGTCGGTTGCGCCTTCAAACGTCACCAGTGGCAATGCTTCACCGATCACATCGGCATAGGTACGTCGCAACGAAGTGATCACCGGTTGGTTCATGTCGATCTCACAACCCTGTGCCTGGAACCCGCCGTAGCTGACGTGGTATTGAGCGGACAGATGAGCCGGGTGGGCAAGGAACAATGCGTCGAGCCTGGCTTCGACTTCAGCCTTGATCTGCGCGACGGTTTTTTCGGGATAAAAACCAATGCGAATATCCAGCCGACACATCGACGGTACCGAGGACGTCCATTCACCGCCCTGGATCTTGCCCAGGTTGAAATTGATCGGTTTAGGGTGGTGGCTGTAGCAGTGATGCCGGTTGGCAGGCTCGTTCCACTCGCTTTCCAGCGCCTTGAGGCCGGCGAACAGCGCCAATGCAAGATCAACGGCGCTACTGCCCTCAGTCGCCATGGCCGCATGGGCCGGTTTGCCGCTGATTTCCAGCGCCAACCAGAGCACACCCATCTGGCAGGTCATCAAACCCGCTGTCGGTTCGGTAATGATTGCAGCGTCTGCGGTGTGCCCGGCAACCAGACAGGCCAACGCACCGTTACCCGTGCATTCTTCTTCGATCACCGACTGGAGAATGACCTTGGCAGCCGGCTCGTAACCCAGTCGCTTCAACGCCTTGAACGCCATGATGTAGCTGACGATCCCGGCCTTCATATCGGATGCGCCGCGGCCAATCAACTTGTCGCCATTGATCCAGGGCTGAAACGGCGGCTGTGTCCACAGGCGTTCGTCACCGACTGGCACCACATCGATGTGCCCATTGAAAATAATCGACTTGCCCTGCACCACCCAAGGCCGATGAGTGCCGATGACATTGACCCGGCCTTCATAGGAAACCAGTGATGGCGAATACCCCGGATGATCCTTGATCTGGCTTTCATCGATGGTCAGCGCTTGAACTTCAAGTTGCAGATCATCTGAAAACACTCGTTTGATAACGTCTTGCGCCGATTGCTCTTCACCCAGGAGCGATGCATGGGAGACCAGCTCACTCAACAGGGTGATCGATTCGTCGCGCAGTGCTTCGACCGCGGCGACGATGTCTTGCTCGAGTGCATTGATATTTATTGTTTTCATTTACAGGTCCACAAGTAACTGGATGTGATGTGGGATGAGCGTAAATTCAGCGAACCATGCCGTCCAATGCTAAATTGTTGGACTTTCAATACCTAAATAGCATGGTTTTAATTATCAAAAGGCGCTCCACATCCTTGTCGAGCGAGGTGTGATAAGTAAGCGCTACAACTTGATCCAGGTAGCTTTGAGTTCTGTGTATTTGTCGAACGCATGCAACGACTTGTCACGACCGTTACCCGACTGCTTGAAGCCGCCGAACGGTGCGGTCATGTCCCCGCCGTTGTACTGGTTGATCCAGACACTGCCCGCACGCAGGGCTTTTGCCGCCAGGTGCGCCTTCGACAAATCCCGCGTCCAGACCGCTGCCGCAAGCCCGTAAGGGCTGTCGTTGGCGATCTCTACCGCCTGCTCCAGGGTGTCGAAGGCGATCACGGACAGCACGGGACCGAACACTTCTTCCCGGGCAATCCCCATGGCATTGTCGACCTCGTCAAACACTGCCGGCTCGACATAGGCGCCGCCACTTTCAACACGCATTTGCCGACCTCCACTGCGCAAGGTCGCGCCCTGTTTTTGCGCCTCGGCAATGTGCGCCAGGACGCTTTCCAAGTGCTGGTGATCCACCACGGCACCCGCCATGCTCGAAGGGTCCAGGGGATTTCCAGGTGTCCATGCCTGTAACGCTTCAATGACCTTGGCAACAAACTCGTCTTTGATACTGCGCTCGACCAACAGGCGCGAACCCGCCGTGCAGACTTCACCCTGATTGAACGCAATCGCCGCCGCTGCCGCTTGCGCTGCGACCTCCAGATCTGGAGCGTCAGCACAGACAATATTGGGGCTTTTACCGCCTGCCTCGAGCCAGACCCGTTTCATGTTCGACTCCCCGGCATACACCAGCAACTGCTTGGCAATTCGGGTGGAACCGGTGAACACCAACGTGTCGACGTCCATATGCAGTGCCAGTGCCTTGCCAACAGTGTGACCGTAACCGGGCAACACGTTGAACACACCCGCGGGAATGCCCGCATCCAGCGCCAGTTGAGCCAGACGAATCGCGCTCAATGGCGAGCGCTCCGAGGGTTTCAGGATCACCGAGTTGCCGGTGGCGAGTGCGGGTCCGAGTTTCCACGCACTCATCATCAAGGGGAAATTCCACGGCACGATCGCCGCGACCACGCCGATCGGCTCCCGCGTCACCAGACCCAATTGATCGTAAGGCGTGGCAGCGACCTGGTCGTAAATCTTGTCGATCGCCTCGCCACTCCAGCGAATTGCTTCGGTGGTTGCTACCAGGTCCATTTCCAGCGCATGAGCGATGGGTTTGCCCATGTCCAGGGTTTCGAGCAACGCCAACTCTTCGCTGTTCTGCTCGATCAACGCCGCAAAACGCAACATGATCTGTTTACGAGCGGACGGCGCCTGGCGAGACCAGTGTCCGGCTTCAAATGCCTTGCGCGCCGCGGCTACAGCCAATTGCGCATCTGCAGCGTCGCAGCTGGACACTTGACCCAGCACACGACCGTCCACCGGGCTAACGCACTCGAACGTTGCTCCGTTCATGGCCGTTGTATAGCGCCCATCGATAAACGCACGGGTTTCGATCGACAGCGACAGGGCACGCTGCTGCCACTGGGCATGGGTCAATTGGGACATGGGAATTCCTTGGCAAGAGAGGGAGGTCAATCAGCGGTGCAGATCGCTCATGCGCATGTCCGGACCGAGAAGGTCCTGGGGGATGCGTATCTCGATGATGCTGAACGTGTCGCTGCAGAGCGCTCGATCAAGCGCCCCGGCGAATTCTTCGGTCTTGATCACCGTTTCACCGTGACCACCGAAAGCGCGGGCGTAGTCGGCGAAATCCGGGTTGACCAGATCGGTGCCGCTGATGCGCTGAGGATGATGGATTTCCTGGTGGGTCCTGATGGTCCCGTACATGCCGTTGTTCAAGACGATAATCAGCGGTTTCACGCCCAAGCCTCGGGCCACCGTCAGCTCTTGGCCGTTCATCATGAAGCAACCATCGCCGGCCACCGAGACCACTTGGCGCTGTGGATGCGCCAGGGCGGCAGCGATGGCGGCCGGAACGCCGTAGCCCATCGACCCGTTGCGGGGTGCCAATTGCGATGGGTAGCCGTTAAAGCGCAAGTAACGTCCGGCCCATCCGGCATGATTTCCAGCCCCCCATGTGCCGATGGCATCGTCTGGAAGCGCTCGCTGCAAGTGCTCGAAAATAATGTTGAGGTCGATATCACCGCCCAGATTGGGCGGCTGACGGTAACGTTCGCCCGCCTCACGCAGCCCTCGGGTACGATCGCCCCAGCGCACCGCTGAAGATGGCGTCAGGGTGTCCAGTGCGGAGGCAAAACCGGGCATGTCCGAAATGATGCGTAACGCTTGAGGATGCATCGCGCCCAGGCAATCAGTGTCAGGTAATACCGTCAGCAATTTGCTGGCATGACCTTGTACCGGCAGGAGTGCCCAGCTATCGGTCACAATGTCGCCTAACGGTGAGCCAATTCCAATGACCAGATCAGCTTCTCGCAAGGCATCAGCCATGATTTGCGAGCGACCATAACCCAGTGACCCGACATAAGACGGTGACCGATGGTCGATCAGGTCCATGCAGTTAAAGTCGACAGCCACTGGCAACTCATGCCGTTCGGCCCAATGCTGGATCTGTCGGGTGGCCTGCGGCGTCCAGCCTCCACCGCCGAGAATCACCAGCGGCTTCAAAGCAGTGGCCAACAGGTGCTCCAACTGGGCAATGGCGTCCTGTCCGGGGACGCTTTGCAGTGTGCGGATGGGTTCGACGGCCTGAGCCTGCACGCGATCACGCAGCATGTCCTCCGGCAGTCCGATGACTACCGGGCCCGGCCGACCTGTGCGCGCCAGCGCAAAGGCCCGGGCCACGATTTCAGGAATACGCTCGGCGTGCTCGATCTGGAACACGCCTTTGGTGGTGGTGCCGAACCAGCCATTCAGATCGAACTCCTGGAAAGACTCTCGGTAGGTTTCAGTGCGTGGAATGAGCCCGACAAATAGCACCAAAGGCACACTGTCTTGCCAGGCAGTGTGTAACGCAACCATGGCATTCGCCGCACCGGGACCGCGCGTCACCATGAACACGCCCGTCTTGCCAGTCACTCGAGCGTGGGCATCGGCCATGTAGCCCGCCCCACCCTCCTGCCGACAAACAACCAGCTTGATTGGCGAATCGCGTAACGCATCAAGCACTTCCAGATAACTTTCACCGGGAACGCAAAATACTGTCTGCACGCCTTCATTAGTTAATTGATCAACGACAAGTTGGCCACCACTGCGTTCGGACATCGCCCATTCCTCGATAATTTTGAGATACCGGGCGCGCCAGGCACCTTAGGTAATGGGGCAAAGCCTAAGGACACGGAACAATGTCGTCTAATGCTGAATAATTGTAGTTTCAATGCTTTTTTTACATGGGGAATTCGCTACTGGGGAAACTCGTCATGCTGATAGAATCGTACCTGCTACTCATAACACCCCTCCGAGAATTGGCATGAACCCAGAATTAACTGAAGAAGAAATGCGCCGGGCCCTGTTCGGTGCCGACGAGCCGGCTGCGCAGGACGATGCGCCTGCCGTGCAAAAGCCTGTTGCGGATGTCGTGATCACGCCGCCGGCGAAGGTTGCAGAGAAAAAGAAGGTCGCGAAAGCCTTTACACCCAGGCTGAGAGTCACGCTTCGGGTGGGTAATGAATTTGAAGGCAAGATGCACGAGATAGTCCATGAGGCCGATACGTTGAGTACCCTCCTGGCTGAGCAGGAAGCGACCAAGGCGGCCAGGAAAAAATTCCGCTTTGTGGAAGTGGTGTCGACCCAGTCGATGTAGGTGGGTGTTCAATCACCTGCACTCGATCCCATCCGAGTGTCCAGGGCCTTCAATACTTCGTGGGCGGCTTTCACCCTCGCAGGGATGGGATAGTTCTTGTTGGCCAGCATCACGATGCCCATACCCTTGGCTGGAATAAAGGCCACGTAAGCGCCGAAACCTTCCGACGAACCTGTCTTGTTAATGAGCACGTTGTCCTGCGGTGGCAGCGGAGGGTTGAGTCGGTTAATTTCATGAGGCTCAAAGATCATTTTGTACGCGTTGCCCGCGAGCAAGCGGTCGAGCTCTATTGGATAAGGGTAAAACTCCCATCCCAAGCCTTGTGTCATATCGGCGACCTGGTAGTAGCCTGTATGCGTTGCAGTGATCGCACGTTGCAGAGGCTCATCCAGATCCGCCGCCTGCATGTTTGCCTCAACGAAATGAAGCATGTCCGCCGAGCTGGATTTCACGCCATAAGGCGCTGCATATAGAACACTCGGGGCCATCCTGGCTGGTTTGCCTTCTTTGCTATAGCCGTACGCGTAATGACTCATCTGCGCTTGAGGAACCCTGATGTAACTTTGCTTCAGGCCGAGCTTCGCAAACAGCCTCTTTTCCAGTAGATCTTCGAAAGGCTCGCCCATGCTTTCGGCGGTCAGCAAGCCGAGCAGACCGATGCTCGGGTTCGAGTAGACCCTGTGTGTTCCGACGGCATAGGTCGGTTGCCAGTTTTTGAAATAGCCGAGCATCTTTTCGTGACTGTCCACATCGCCCGGAAACTGCAGCGGTAAACCGCCGGCCGCATAGGTTGCAAGATCGAGCAGGCTGATGTTGTCGAGACTGCTGCCACGCAACGCAGGCAGATAGTGGCTGGCGGGATCAGACAGCGAGAGTTTTGCACTTTCCTGCGCATAGGAAACGAGGGTCGCCGTAAAGGTTTTACTGAGCGAGCCGATCTCGAAAATCGTCTCCTCGGTGACCTTCTGCGCACTTTCCTCCATGGAGATGACGCCGTAGTTAACGTAATACCGCTTCCCATGGAGTGTTACCGCCACCGCCATGCCAGGAATGGCATGTTCTTGCATAACCGGCCGGATAGCCGCGTCCACGATAGCCGTGACCCTGCTTTCTACATCATCCCCGGCGAAGCAGCTGCCTGCGAGGAACAATGCGCTAACGGCAAAGCCGCCCAGCCTGGCCATCGTCTTTTCGTACATGATTGAAAGATCCCCCACGTAGTGTGATGGGCTTGAGCGCTAGTGATGGTCTGCTCCCTGCTAACAACGGCTTTGAAGTATTTATTATAGCCCTCATAAGGCTATACGAATCGCACGACTGAACTGCGCAAATGATCCGATACCCGCCCTATCGGCCATTGGCAAAGTCCGCTCCGTCCAGGGTCGCCCGCAGCAGTATTTCACCGTCGCCAAACCCGTGACGCATTCGCACCTCCTGCTCCTCTACCCCGCCTTTGGCATTCTCCAGCAACCACGCGATGCGCAGTCCCTTGCGCCAGGCAATGATGCAATCACGCTGTCCGATGCAGTCACAGCGCATCGAGCGCTGCGCTGGATACCCTTGATGTCCTCAGCAAGAACATTACAAGTATCATTTGATAACTCATCACATTTGCGTATGATATGGATTCTCATTAACAACAAGCCAAATGTGAGTGCACATGTACACCCCCATCTCCCTGTGTTCACAAAACACCGTTCCGCCCCGCGCGCAGCTGGCTGTGCGCCCCCTGGCCCTGGCCGTGCACATGCTGGCAGCCGGTATCGCCTTCGCGGCGCCATCCGCGCAGGCGGCGGAACAAACTGAGCAAACAGAGACAGGGAGTGCTCTGACCCTGGCCCCGATCGCTGTCACGGAGACGGGCCGTCGCGAGCGCAGTGCGGTCACCGAAGACACGCACTCGTACACGACCGCGGCGGCACGCACGGCCACGCCGTTGAGCATGTCCCTGCGGGAGACGCCGCAGTCGGTCAGCGTCATCACCCAGCAGCGCATCCAGGACCAGGACCTGCATACGATCCTCGACGTGGTCAACAATGCCACCGGTGTCTCGGTCAACCGCTACGAGACCAGCCGGGCGCAGTTCAACGCCCGCGGCTTTGAGCTCAACTCGCTGATGATCGATGGCGTGCCCACCCTCTACGAACAGCCCTGGAGTTCGGGGGAGATTTTCAGCAGCCTGGCCATGTATGACCGCGTTGAAGTGGTCCGTGGCGCCAACGGTTTGATGACCGGTGCCGGCGACCCCTCCGCGTCCATCAACATGGTGCGCAAGCGCGCCAGCAGCACCGACCTGAAGGGTTCGCTGGAACTGAGCGCCGGCTCCTGGGACACCTATGGCGTCGAGGCTGACGTGTCCAGCGCGCTGAACCAGGAAGGCACCATTCGCGGGCGTTTGGTCGCGGAGAGCAACGAGGGCGACACCTGGATCGACATGAACTCGAACAAGCGCCAGACCGTCTACGGCACCATGGACATCGACCTGACGCCCGACACCACGCTCTGGTTCGGCTTGAGCCGGCAGGAAAGCAACGCCGACTCGCCGATGTGGGGCGGCCTGCCCGTCTGGTACGCAGATGGCGGTCGCACCAACTGGAGCCGCTCGAAGTCGACCTCCGCCAAGTGGAGCAAGTGGGACACCACCTACGAGACCTACTTCGTCAATCTCGATCACGCCTTTGCCAACGACTGGCAAGTCAACCTCAGCTATAACCGTGGCGAGCGCACCGGCGACTCTTCCCTGCTGTACCTGTCGGGCAATCCCGGCCGGAACGGCAGCTCGGGCATGTCTTCGTTCCCGGCGACCTACAAGACCGAGACCACCCAGGACGACTACGCCATCCGCTTCAATGGCCCGTTCAAGCTGTTGGGCCGCGAGCACGAATTGGCCTTCGGTTATGTGGACAGCAAGCAGAAGTTCGACGCCGACTCGCTCGACGCGCAAACAGGCTTTGACGGCGTTGCCGATTTCGATGCCTACAGCGGCAACTTCGCCGAGCCGGTATGGGGCCCGCGGACCGACTACGGCTACAGCGAGACCCGGCAGAAGGGCCTCTATGCAGCCACCCGCCTGAACGTGACCGACGATTTGAAAGTGATTCTCGGCGCCCGTGAAAGCTGGTACGAGAAGACCAGTGATGACATATTCTCGGACGTGAGCAAGGTCGATGTCGACCATGAGCTGACGCCTTATGCAGGCATCGTCTACGACCTCACCGACAACCTCTCGGCCTATGCCAGCTACACGGAAATCTTCCTGCCGCAGTCGGTACGCGACAGCAGTGGCCAGACATTGGAGCCGATCGTTGGCGAGAGCACCGAAATCGGCCTGAAGGGCGAGTACTTCGACGGCCGCCTGAACGCCTCCGCGGCCATCTTCCAGATCAAGCAGGATAACCTGGGCCAGAACACCGGCCAGCTGATCGATCCTTCGAACCCGGTCGGCGGCTTCGCCTACGAGGCCAGTGAAGGCGCGACCAGCAAGGGCTTCGAGCTGGAAGTGTCCGGCGAACTCGCGACCAACTGGAATGCATCGGTGGGCTACACCCAGTTCACCGCCGAAGATGCCAACGGCGACAACGTCAACACGCTGTACCCGACCAAGTTGCTGCGCACCTTTACCACCTACCGCCTGCCAGGGGCTTTCAACAAGCTGACCGTCGGCGGCGGGGTCAACTGGCAGGACTCGATCTACACCTACGCCACCAACCCCGCAGGCAACTCCGAGAAGATCCAGCAGGACGCCTACGCCCTGGTCAACCTGATGGCCCGCTACGAAATCACCGAAAACCTCTCGGCCCAGGTGAATGCCGACAACATCACCGACCAGAAGTACTTCGACATCTTCGATGCCTACGGCGCCCTGACCTACGGTGCACCGCGCAGCATTACGGCTTCGGCGAAGTACCGCTTCTAAGGCACCCGGTCGGGTGGCGCTGCGCTGCTCTACCCGAGATGAACCCGACGAAGAAAAACCCAACACCGGCCTGGCGCCGGTGTTGTGCCAATCCCCTGTAGGAGCCCGGCTTGCCGGCGAAGGCGTCATCACGGCCACCGCAAGACTCAAGGCCGCCTTCGCTGGCAAGCCAGCTCCTACGGTTGATTTTCAGTGAACACAAAATCGGTGAACCACACCAATCCCCTGTAGGAGCCCGGCTTGCCGGCGAAGGCG
>NZ_MULM01000067.1:0-13696 GCF_002029345.1 Pseudomonas sp. VI4.1 | reverse complement strand
GGCCAACAGCACCACCACGGCGAAGGCGGCGACAGCCCCGGCAAACGCGCCGACCGACAGCGAAATCAGCCCCGCCCCCAGGCCCAGCAACGCCACCAGTACCGCGCCCGTCGAGGCGCCGGCGGAGATGCCGAGCAGGTAGGGGTCGGCCAGCGGATTGCGCAACAGCGACTGCAGGATCACCCCGCAAGTGGCCAGGCCCGCACCGCAGGCCGCCGCCACCAGCGCGCGGGTCAGGCGATAATTCCAGACGATGCCTTCGTCGATCGGGTCGAGGACATGACCGGCAGCCCACAGTTTATTGGCCAGCACCTGGACCACCACACCCGGGGCGATGGGCGTTTCACCGATGGCCACACCGGCAATGACGGCCAGCAGCAGGGTCACGGCGGCCAGGAATGTGCGAATCAACGTCCTGGTCATTTTGGCAAGTCATAGCCGTTGATGGCCGTTGCCAGGGTTTCAAGGCCGTCGAACATTCTGACGCTGGCCTGCATGGCCATGGCGTCCAGGATGATGATGCGGTTGTTTTTCACCGCGTCCATGTTGCGGGTCACCGGGTCGCTGCGCAGGAATGCCAGTTTCTGCAGATGGTCGTCAGCGGGGAAACGACGGCGATCCATGCGGGCGATGACCAGGAAAGTCGGGTTGGCCTTGGCGATGGTTTCCCAGCCGACGGTCGGCCATTCTTCGTTGGATTGCACCACGTTGCGCACGCCCAGGGTGTTGAGCATGAAGTCGGGAATGCCTTTGTGGCCGGCGACATAAGGGTCGATATCCAGACTGGCACTGGAGAACCAGAACAGCGCACTGGTGTGCTTCAGGTCCTTGTTCCGCACCGTGGCGACAGACTTCGCCAGGCTGGCCTTGAGTTCGTCGTTCAACTGCCGGCCACGTTCCTGCACATCGAAGATCTCGGCCAATTGGCTGATGCTCTTGTAAATGCTGTCGATGCGAAACGCCTCCAGGCGTGTGCCGTCGGCGCCGACCAGATTGTCCTTGGCTTCGCAGTCGGAGGGCATCAGGTAGGTCGGGATCTGCAGCTCGTGAAACTGCTCGCGGGTACCGACCACGCCTTGCGGGCCGACCATCCACTCCAGTTCTACGGCCACCAGTTGCGGGCGTTTGCCGATCACCGCCTCGAAACTCGGCTCGTTATCGGCCAGGCGTTGGATCCGGTCGTTCTCGGTCTTGTACGTGGCCAGCACATCGTTGAACCACAGCGAGGTGCCGACCAGCGTGGGGCCAAGCCCCATGGCGTAGAGCATTTCGGTGCCGGCCTGGCCGATGGTCACGGCGCGGCTCGGCGCTTGCTCGAAGGTCAGCTTGCTGCCGCAGTTCTCGACCGTCAGGGGATAGTGGGTCGGGGCCGCATGCGCGAGGGTGGACAGACCCAGGGCGGTGACGAGGGTGGCAAGGCGTGACAGCAGCATGACGCAATCTCCAGTTGACCGTACTCGGAGCAGGGGCACGGCCTGGAAACACATCATCGAACGCTGCCGTTAAAGCACGGACGTAGCACTCACCGGAGGTGACGCACGGCGCAAGGATGTCCTTCCCGGACACCCCGCCGGTTAGTGATTTGCTTGGCCGGCAGGTCTCCTGACTGATGCGTCATCGCCTGGCTCCAGCCTTCCCGGGAGTGATCCCAGTGGCAGTTCAGGAGCAGGCTCAGCACCTACAGTTGCGGGGGCAGTTCCGATTGATGCCGTGTCGGGCATCTCGGATTCCCTATTAATCCCATGTGGAAACCGGCGGCCGGCATGGTAGTCGATCATGGCGATCAACGGTCCAGTATTTTTTCGTGGCGCAACCATCAGAAGTTGATCGAGGCGCTCAACCGGGCCGTCAGCGGCGCACCCTGAAACAGGTAGCCGTCGCCCAGGTATTCGCCGGCGTCACGCCAGTAGCGCTTGTCGAACAGGTTGTCCACGGTCAGGCGGAACACCGTGTCGTAACCGTCGATGCGGGTGCTGTAGCGGCTGCCGAGATTGAAAATGGCGTAGGCCCCGGTCTCTACCCCACCCTGGCGATTGGCGTATTTGCTGGCGCTGTATTGCACCCCGCCGAGCAGGGCCAGGCCATCGATCCCGGGCAGGGCGTAGTCGCCCTGTAAGCTGGCGCGCAGCGTCGGCACATTGATTGCCTGATGCCCTTCATAGGCCGGCGTGCCGCTGTCGCTGACCCGGGCGCGGATCGCCGCGACACTGGCGGCGATCTGCAGGCGCTGGCTGGCCCAGCCATTGGCCGAGAGTTCCAGGCCGGTATTCTTCTGTTCGCCCTGCTGGGTGAAGGTGAAGGTGCCGTCGTCATTGGGCCGGGAGTACTGGTACGCCTGGCGGATCTGGAACAGCGCCGCGGCCAGGCTGATGCGCTGCCAGTCGTACTTGATGCCCGCCTCGATCTGCCGGGACACGGTTGGCGCGAGGATTTCAAAGGCGTTGGTGGTGAACCACGCCGCTTCGCCACCCAGGGACAAGCCCTTGCTGTAGCGGGTGTACAGCGCCAGGTTGTGCAGCGGCTTGTAGATCAGCGCGGCCTGGGGCAGGAACACATAGCGTTGGGTATGCCGGGTGGTCTCGCCCTGGCTGTCGAAGGTCTCTTCATCCAGGCGCACTTCACGCCCGCCGAGCACGGTCTGCCATTGTTCGTTGAAGCTGATCCGGTCATTGAAGAACAGCCCGTACTGGCGGCTGTCCAGGCGTCGATAGGCGTCGTTGAGCGGACCGTCGTAGCGCGGAAAATCTGCTGGTTCGCTATCGATATTGGCGCTGCCGATCATCACGTTGATGGTGTCGCGTTTATCCACCACGCGGCGAAACGCGCTGGTGCCTACGCTCAGTTCATGACCGAGGCCACCGGTGTCGAAGGCGCCAGTGAAGGCAGCCTGTACCTCGTCATTGCGGCGGGTATCGTCAGGGCTGCGGAAGTCGTAGATGTCGTAGTCGCCCTCGGGGCTGAAGTAGTTGGGCACCGCGGCGCTGGCGCAACTGGCGGAACCGTAGCAACCCCAGGCGAAAGAGCTGTAGTCATCGATCACCACCCGGCTGCGCGAGGCGCTGATATTGCCTTTCCAGGTGTCGCTGAAGCGATATTCGAAGTTGCCGTTGAGGTTCAGCGCATCAGTGGTGACGGGTTTCGAGCCGCTCTGGTGGGCCAGCAGTTTTTTCGGCGAGGCGTGGTGTGGCAGGCGGGTGCCGCCAAGCAATTGATAGCCCGGTGCGGCGCGCTGTTCCCTGGTCTGGTACTCGGCATCCAGTTGCAGCAGGGCATCGGGGCTGATGTTCCAGTCGAAGGCCAGGGAGGCGAAGTCGCGCTGGCCATTAGTGTGTTCGACATAGGAATGCAGCTCTTCATGGGCCACGTTGGCGCGTAGCCCGAACTGCTGTTCATTGCCGAAGAATCCGCCCACGTCCGTGGCCAGGTAGCCGCTGCCACGGTCGTCCGTGGAGACAGTGACCGAACGCACGTCGGCCGGCCGCTTGGTCACGTAGTTGACCAGCCCGCCGGGCTCGCTGACGCCGCTCTGCAAGCCGGAAAGCCCCTTGAGCAATTCCACCTGTTGTTTGTTTTCCAGGCCGACGTTCTGCTCGCCGGTGATGGTGCGGCCGTTGATCTTGTAGCTGCTGGCGGAGTTGAGCGAGAAGCCACGCACGACGAAGTTTTCGTAGTAGCCGACCGGCGCGTAGCTCTCACCCACCGAGGCATCGTTCTGCAGGACTTCGCTGAGCAGGCGGGCCTGCCGATCCTTGATCAAGGCTTCGGTGACCACTGAAATCGAGGCCGGCGTATCGAGCAATGGCGAGGCGTCGAAACCGCCGACCGAGGCGCTATGGGCCTGGTAGCCAGAGGTGTCTTCGCCCGTCACGGTCAGCGCCGGGAGTTCGGTGTCGGCGGCCTGCGCGGTGTCGGCCAGCAGCAGGCCCAAGGCCAGAAGATTGAGCGTGAACCGTGGTGCGGACACTCCCTTGCGGGACGTCCGGTAAAGCCTATCCATGAATACTCCTCGACGATTGCGATCACGGGCCGTTCTTGAAGCGAGGCATCATACAAGAGGATGTTGTCGCGTCCGCCGTTATCGATCCGGATAGGCGGTAAAGAGCAGTTGGCCAGGTACCAGGTACAAAAAAGCGGAAACCCATTAATGGGTTTCCGCTTTTTTTTTACTAGTAAGAATCGATAATTATCTAAGGCTTCCAGATCTCGACATCCTTCGCATCCACCGCCTTGGGCAACAGCCCCGCGGCAAAAAACGCATCGGCGATTTTCTGCTGCTCACCCAACTGATCGCCCTTCACCGGTTGCACCTGATAACTGCGATGGGTGTTGGCGGTCTCGACGGTCGCCACATCCAGATTGCCCCACAACGGGCTGAGTATTTTCGCCGCTTCAGCGGGGTTGGTTTTCACCCATTCGCCGGTCTTGTGCAGTTGCTCGTAAACCAGCTTGAGCACCTCGGGATGCGCCTTGGCGTAGGGGGTGCTGGTCAGGTAATAGCGTTTGTAACTGGCCAGGCCTGCGCCATCCGCCAGGGTGCGCGTCGGCAGTTGACGTTGTGCGCTGGTGAGGAAGGGTTCCCAGGTGACCCAGGCGTCGACCTTGTTGTTCTCGAACGCCGCGCGGCCATCGGCGGGCGACAGGTAGGCCGGCTCGATGTCGGAAAATTGCAGACCGGCTTTTTTCAGGGCGGCGATCAGCAAATAGTGGGAGCCGGCCGCCTTGGTGACTGCGACTTTCTTGCCTTTCAAGTCCGATAGCTGCTGCAGCGGCGAATCCTTGCGCACGACGATGGCCTGGGCTGAAGGCGAGGGCGCTTCCTGGGCGAAGTAGGTCAACTTGGCCTGCGCGGCCTGGGCGAAAATCGGCACGGTGTCGGCGACGTCGGCACTGATGTCGACATTGCCGACATTCAGCGCCTCCAGCAGTGGCAGGCCGCTGGAAAACTCATGCCAGCTCACATCGATGTTGTTCTGCCCGAGGGTTTTTTCCAGGGTGCCTTGGGTTTTCAACAGCGTGATCAGCGTCGATGACTTCTGGTAACCGATGCGCACCGTTTCCCGGGCCTGCGCCCCCAGGGTGAAGGACAGGGCCAGCGCCACGGCCAGGCCGGTCAGCAGTGGACGACGGAATTTCGCTGCAGGGTTTTTGCTGGGCTTGGACATGGCACGCTCGCTATTGCGCAGAAAAAAGTAGGGCTATCTGCCATGAAGCATATGGTTCTTAAAAATATTTTATAAGTAACTTTTTAGAATTAGCTTAGGAGTTTTCAATATTCCATTTAGGAATAAATAAATCGTTATTTATTCCTTTTAATGTCATCCGGGGAGGTGCACCTTAGAGGCCTGCACAGCAGTGCGAATTTGCCCAACACCAGACAGGAAGCCTCACCATGACCATCAAAGCGATCAACGTACGCAACCAGTTCAAGGGCGTCATCAAGGAAATAGTGGAAGGCGAAGTGGTCTCCGAAATCGACGTGCAAACCGCCTCGGGCATCGTCACCTCAGTGATCACCACCCGCTCGGTGCGTGACCTTGAATTGAAGATCGGCAGCGAGGTCATTGCCTTCGTCAAGTCCACCGAGGTCTCGATCGCCAAACTCTGACCGGGCCGGCCCCAAGCCTTGAATCTCAAGACCCGCGGCTTCGAACTTCTTTGCCCCATCGGTCGGGCAGGTAGCGAAGCCGTTCAACACCGTCCGACGCAACCGGCATAACCATATAATTATATGATTCTTTCATAATTATTGATCATTAATATAATCAAAATACTTTCTGGCTCTCCCTCGAAACCTCGCTGGAAGCAACACGGCTGACCCGGTTTTTTGCTTGGCCTCTTCGAACCAACCCACTCCAAGGTCTTTCATGAAGTTGAAAAAACTCATCGTCGCCGCCAGCCTGCTGTTCGCCGCAGCCGGGGCCCAGGCTCAGCAAGCCATCGATATCAGCTACCAGCGTTCCTCGACCCTGTGGATTCTGCTCAAGCAGAACGGCCAGCTGGAGGAGCGCCTCAAACCCCTCGGCTTTACCGTCAACTGGCATGAATTCAGTACCGGCCTGCTCAGCTCCCTGAACGCCGGCAGTGTCGATTTGCATGCCGACGTCGCCGACGCCTTTGCCCTGTTTACCCAGGCGGCCGATGCGCCACTGACCTATTACGCCCGGGAGAATCCATCGTCCAGCGCCCAGGCGATCATCGTTGCGGACACCTCGCCGATCCGCAGTGTTGCTGATCTGAAGGGCAAGACGGTCGCGGTGTCCAAGGGCTCGGGCAGCAACTTCCTGTTGATTTCGGCGTTGCAAAAAGCCGGACTGACCCTTGCCGACATCACCCCGCGTTACCTCGAAGCACCGGATGGCGGCGCGGCATTCGCCAACGGCAGTGTCGATGCCTGGGCCATCTGGGACCCGTTCCTGGCGACCCAGCAGCTGGATCATCACGTGCGCGTGCTGGCCGATGGCAAGGACGGCGTCGCCAACTACAACCGTTTCTACCTGGCGACTTCGAAGTTCGCCAAGGCGCACCCGGACGTGCTGCAAGTCACCTTCGATACCCTGCGCGAGACCGGGCAGTGGGTCAAAACCCACCCGCAAGAAGCCTCGAAGATTCTCGGGCCGCTGTGGGGCAACATTCCCCCGGCCACGGTGGAGCTGGCGAACACCCGCCGCAGCTACGACATCGTCCCGGTCAAGGTCGATGAACTGGCCGAGCAGCAACGCATCGCCGACACCTATTACGCGGCGAAGCTGACGCCCAAGCCGTTGAAGGTATCCGACATCGCTGTCTGGACGCCGAAGGCGCAGTAAGGGGGCGTTGCCATGAGTCGTCAAATTCACCTGTCCGCCTTTTTGCTGACCGGCCCTGTCGTCCACAGCCACGCGGTGTGGCGTCATCCGGAAACCGTCGGCAACTACCTCGAGCCCGAGTACTACGCGCGTGTCGCGAAAGTCGTGGAGGAGGGTTTGTTCGACTTTCTGTTCTTCGCCGATCGCCTTGCCGTCGGTGACCAGATGGGCGGCTCCCGGGACTTGGCCTTGCGCTACGGCGCCCAGGACGCGACACGGCTGGACCCTCTGCCGATCCTGTCTTACCTGATCGGCCAGACCCGCAAGCTGGGCCTGGGGGCTACCCGTTCCACCACCTATTACGAACCGGCGCATATCGCCCGGGAATTCGCCACCCTGGATCACCTGTCCAGGGGCCGTGCGGCCTGGAATATCGTGACCTCGATGAACGACAGCGAAGGGCGTCTGTTCGGCAAGGACACGCACCTGGAGCATGACCTGCGTTACGACCGCGCCGACGAGTTCGTCGAAGTGGCGTTGAAGCTGTGGCGCAGCTGGGGGCCGGACGCGCTGAAGCTGGATCGGGAAAGCGGGGTGCTGGCTGATCCGTCGCAGATTCACTCGGTGCAACACCAGGGCGAGTGGTTCAAGGTCGAAGGCCCATTGAACATTCCGCGCACGCCACAAGGACGACCGGTGCTGATCCAGGCCGGTTCCTCCGGTCGTGGCCGGCGTTTCGGTGCGCGTTGGGCCGAGGCGATCTTCACCATTCATCCGCACTTGAACGCCATGCGCGCTTTCCGTGATGACGTGCGGGCCCAAGTAGCGCAGCAGGGTCGTGAAGCCGACAGCTGCAAAGTGCTGACGGCGGTCATGCCGTTCATTGGCGGCAGCGAAGCCGAAGCGCGGGCCAAGCGCGATCGGCACAATGCGCTGGCCCGTCCCGAATTGGGGCTGGTCACCCTGGCCTCGCAACTCAATGTCGACCTGTCGCCGTTTGCATTATCCGCAACCCTGGCCGAGATCGCCCGGTCGCCACTGATCCATCCGGCCGCCGCCGAAAAGCTGCTGATGCAGGGCCCGGAAACCACCCTCGAGCAACTGGGACGGATTTTCGCCAGCAGCGTGCGCGTGCCGCAGCTGGTGGGCACCGGCGCGCAAATCGCCGAGCAACTGGCCGAGCTGTTCCTGGGCGAAGGCTGCGACGGCTTCGTGATCTCGCCGGCTTACCTGCCGGGCTCGTTCAGCGAATTCGTCGAGAGCGTGATTCCTCATTTGCAACGCAAGGGCTTGTTCCGCCGCGCCTACGAGGGCTCGACCTTGCGTGAGCATCTGGGGCTGGCCGGGCTGAAGGACTAGTACCTCCATCAATCAAAGGGATATTTGCATGGCTGTTTTTGATCGTTTGACCCGTCGTCACCTGCTGGGCCTGGCCAGCGTCGCCCTGGCGAGTCCGTTGCTGATGTCATTGCCGCGCGCCAGTTGGGCGACCGATGAGCACGCTGGACATGCTGCCCCGGGCGCCAGCGAGCCCGGCGGCACTGGCGAGTTTATCCGTCTGGACGCGCCGCGGGCGCTGAAGCTGGCGGTCAACCTCAATGCGGTGTGCCTGGCGCCGGTGGTCATCGCCCATGGGCAAGGATTTTTCAAGAAGCACAACCTCGATGTCGAGCTGGTCAACTTTGGCAACTCCACCGAAGTCCTGCTCGAAGCCATCGCCACCGGCAAGGCCGATGCCGGCGTCGGCATGGCGCTGCGCTGGCTCAAGGCCTTGGAGCAGGGCTTCGACGTCAAGCTCACCGCCGGTACCCACGGTGGTTGCCTGCGTTTGCTCAGTGCGGTCAATGGTGACGTGCACAAGCTCGAGGACCTCAAGGGCAAGACCATCGGCGTCACCGACATGGCCAGCCCGGACCGCAATTTCTTCTCGATCCTGTTGAAAAAGCACGGCATCGATCCGGTGCGCGATGTCGACTGGCGACTGTTCCCGGCCGACCTGTTGGGCACGGCGCTGGAGCGTGGTGAAGTCCAGGCGATCAGTGGCAGCGACCCGTTCATGTACCGCCTGATCAAGGCCGGCCAGGCCCGGGAGCTGTCCACCAACCTGGTCGAGGAGTACGCCAACCTCAGCTGCTGCGTGGTTGGCGTGACCGGTAAACTGGTGCGCGAGGAAAAACGTGTGGCGGCGGCGCTGACCCAGGCGATTCTCGAGGCCCACGATTACTCGGTGAAAAATCCCCAGGCCGTGGCCAAGGGTTTCCAGGCCTATGCCCTGAACACTTCGGTCGAAGAAGTCGAGGCCATCCTGCACGACCACACCCACGGCCATCACGCCGTGGGCGCGCTGCTGACCAAGGAAATCACCACCTACGTCAGCGACCTGAAAACCGTGGAAGTCATTCGCCAGAGCACTGACGCCGGCGAGTTCGCCAAGGAGATCACCGCCGATGTCTTCAGCTGAGGTTTCGACACTGGCCGCCGCGGGGACGCCGCGGGCTTTCAAGGTCTGGCGCCAGGGCGCGATGGCGGTGACGGCGTGGGTGGCGTGGCGCTGTTGATCAGTTATTGGCCCAACGCCACGCGAGTCTGGCCGATGACCCAGGGTCTGGCGAATCTGTGTATGGCGATGGCGGTCTTGATCGGTCTGCTGGGGCTCGTCGGTCGCTGGTCGGCACAAGTCGCCACGCGCATTCGGGCAGCTGGCGCCTGGTTGATCGCATTGCCGCTCCTGTTGGCTGTCTGGGAGCTGCTTACCGCCAAGCTGGGCTTGTTGCCGGTGCCGTTTTTCGCACCGCCGCAAGCCTTGCTCGCGGTGTACGTCGAAGACTGGCCGCGCCTGGTCGAGAGCCTGCTGCATTCGGCGCTGCTGCTGGGCACAGGCGTAGCGCTGGGCGCCGCGACCGGTTTTGTCGCCGGGGTCGCCATCGGTTGGTCGACCAGCATCGGCTATTGGTTGCACCCGGTGTTGCGCATTCTCGGGCCGGTGCCCTCGACGGCGTTGCTGCCGCTGTGCTTCTTCCTGTTTCCCACCAGCTGGAGTGCCAGTGTATTTCTGATCGCCCTGGCGACCTGGTTCCCGGTGACGGTGCTGACCTGGTCCGGCGTGGCCAGCGTCGACAAGGCGTATTACGATGTGGCCCGGACCCTGGGCGCGAAGCAGGGCTTCCTGATTTTCAAAGTGGCGATCCCGGCGGCCTTGCCCCACGTGTTCGTGGGTCTGTTCATGGGGCTGGGCGCTTCGTTCTCGACCCTGGTGGTCGCGGAAATGATGGGGGTCAAGGCCGGCATCGGCTGGTACCTGCAATGGGCCCAGGGTTGGGCGGCCTACGCCAATATGTATGCGGCGCTGTTGATCATGGCACTGGCCTGCTCGGGGCTGATCTCCGCGCTGTTCCTGGTCCGTAACCGGTTGCTGGCGTGGCAAAAAGGAGCGATGAAATGGTAGCCCTGGCACAAACAACAACGGCGTCGGCAGGGCTGGCCCTGCGCATCGACAATCTGAGTCACGGGTTCGCCCTGGACGGTCAGCACTTGCCGGTGCTGGAGCGGGTTTTCCTCGACGTTGCCCCTGGCGAATTCGTCGCCTTGCTAGGGCCTTCAGGATGCGGCAAGTCCACCTTGCTGCGGCTGGTGGCCGGGCTGGAGCCAGCCGATTCCGGCCGGTTGCTGGCGGACGGCGTGGCGATTACCGGCCCGGACCCGAGTCGGGTCGTGGTGTTCCAGGACCCGACGCTGTACCCCTGGCGCCGGGTCTGGGACAACGTCGCGCTGGGTCTGGAAGCCCAGGGCCTGCTGAAAACCCATTCGGCCAAGGTCGATGCCGCCCTGGAAAAAGTCGGCCTCAGCCAGTTTGCCCGCGCTTATCCACGTCAGCTGTCAGGGGGGATGGCCCAGCGTGTGGCCTTGGCCCGGGCGCTGGTCAACGAGCCGCGGCTGCTGATTCTCGACGAGCCGCTGGGCAAGCTGGATTCCCTGACCCGCATCACCATGCAGAAAGAGCTGATCGATTTGTGGCAGCGCCAGGGCTACACCGCGCTGCTGGTGACCCACGATGTCGAAGAAGCCTTGCTGCTGGCCAATCGGGTGATCGTGTTCAGTGACCGACCGGCGGCGATCAAGGCGCAACTGACCATCGAACGGCCGTATCCGCGGCATCGCGACGACCCTTATCTGGTGGACCTGCGACGCCAGATCATGGGCCTGCTCGGGTTGGGGGAGAGCTGGTAAGCGTGGGTTGAATGCCAGAACACTATTGGCGAAACAACGAGTATCCAATGTGGGAGATTTGTGCCTGGCTCTAAGCTAAAAGATCTCACATTTTATAAGGAATCCATCGCACCATGAGTTTCACTTCCATGCATTGGGGGGCCTACCGCCCGCAGGTCGTCGACGGAAAGCTGGAAGCGATGACTCCGGTGGAGTGGGACCCGGATCCGTCGCCCATCGGTGCCTCGATTCCCGAAGCCATCACCTCGCCGACGCGGATCCTGCGCCCGGCGGTGCGTCGCAGTTATCTCGCAGAGCCGGGTTCTCATCCTGAGCTGCGCGGCCAGGAACCCTTCGTCGAAGTGTCGTGGGAGGTCGCCCTGGACCTGGTTGCCGGGCAGCTGAAACAGGTCAAGGCCGAGCATGGCAACCAGGCCATTTTTGGCGGCAGCTACGGCTGGGGCAGCGCCGGGCGGTTTCATCATGCGCAAAGCCAGCTGCACCGTTTCCTCAATCAGTTCGGCGGCTATGTGTTCAGCATGGACAGCTACAGCCTGGGCGCCGGGCGGGTGTTGATGCCGCACATCGTCGGCAACATGGACTGGCTGCTGGCCGCGCACACCTCATGGAAAAACCTGGCCCGGCATTGCGAACTGTTCGTCGCCTTCGGTGGCCTGCCGGCAAAAAACGCCCAGACCAGCCCCGGTGGCGCCAGTGAGCATTTGCTCTCCCGCGCGCTGGATGAGATGTCCGAGGCCGGCGTGCAGTTCGTCAACATCAGCCCATTGCGCGACGATCTGACCGGGCCGCAAAACATTCAATGGCTGCCGGTTCGTCCCGGCAGTGACACCGCGTTGATGCTGGCGTTGTCCTACGTGCTGGTCAGCGAAGGTTTGCACAATGAGGACTTCGTCCGGCGCTACACCGTCGGCTATGAGACCTTTCGCGAATACCTGCTCGGCCATGCCGACGGCCAGCCCAAGGACCCGCTGTGGGCCCAGGCCCTGACCGACATTCCGGCGCAGCAGATCATCGACCTGGCGCGGCGCATGGCTTGCCAGCGCACCCTGATCAACGTTGCGTATTCCCTGCAGCGGTCGGTGCACGGTGAACAGCCGTTCTGGATGACCGTGACCCTGGCCGCGCTGCTCGGGCAGATCGGCCTGCCCGGCGGCGGTTTCGGCCTGGGTTACGGCTGCATGAACAACACCGGCAGCGGGCGCAAGGCGTTTTCCGGGCCGCGTTTTCCCCAAGGGGTCAATCCGGTCAAGGATTTCATCCCGGTGGCGCGGGTGACCGACATGCTGCTTAACCCGGGCGCGCCGTTCGACTACAACGGCAAGCCGTTGCATTACCCGCACATCCGCCTGGTCTATTGGGCCGGGGGCAACATCTTCCATCACCATCAGGATCTCAACCGTTTGCTGGAGGCCTGGAAGCGGCCGGAAACCATCGTCGTGCATGAGCAGTTCTGGACCGCCCAGGCCAAGTACTCGGACATTGTGTTACCGGCGACGACGGCCCTGGAACGCAACGATATCGGCAGCTCCGCGTCGGACCGTTTCATGATCGCGATGCACCAGGCGATCGAGCCGGTGGGGGAGTCCCGGGATGACTATTCGATCCTGGCGGATATCGCCAGCGCCTGGGTTTCAGCGACGCCTTCACCGAAGGCCGCGATGCCGAAGCCTGGCTGCGCTTCACCTATGACGAGTCCCGGGGCAGGGCGCAGGAGCACGGGATCGAACTGCCGGACTACGACACCTTCTGGCGCGACGGCCTGTTTGACATCGCTTATCCGGACACCGATACCGTATTGCTCAGCGCCTTCCGCAAAGACCCGGACGCCCATCCGCTGCCGACACCTTCGGGACGCATCGAAATTTTCTGCGAACGCATCGCCAGCTTTGGCTACGCCGATTGCCCCGGTCATCCGGTGTGGCTGGACAAACCGCTGGCGTCGTTCCCGTTGCAACTGCTGTCGAACCAGCCGAAAACCCGCCTGCACAGTCAATACGATCACGGCGCCTACAGCCGCTCCTCGAAGATCCGCCAGCGTGAGCCGCTGACCCTCAACCCCGCGGACGCCCGTGCCCGGGGCCTGGTCGATGGTGACGTGGTCAAGGTGTTCAACGAGCGTGGCGCGTTCCTGGCCGGGGTGATTGTCTCGGACGGGATTCGCCCGGGCGTGGTGCAGATCGCCACCGGCGCCTGGTTCGATCCGTGGGTGCCTGGCGAGCGTAACAGCCTGGAAAAACATGGCAACCCGAACATGATCACCGCCGACATCGGGGCTTCAAGCCTGTCCCAAGGCTGCTCGGCGCAAACCGCCTCGGTGGAGATCATCAAGTGGGATCAGGCGTTGCCCCCGGTCACGGCGTTCGAGCCGCCGTCGATGGTGTGAGGGTGGAGCAGTTTGCCCGGTTCACCGACGAGGTCCCGCCCCCTGTAGGAGCTGGCTTGCCAGCGAAAGCGGTCTGTCAGCTAGCACATCTATTGAATGTGCCGCCGCCTTCGCCGGCAAGCCGGGCTCCTACAGGGGATCGGCGTCGTTCACGATTTCGTGTTCACAGAAGATCCCCTGTAGGAGCTGGCTTGCCAGCGAAAGCGGTCTGTCAGCTAGCACATCTATTGAATGTGCCGCCGCCTTCGCCGGCAAGCCGGGCTCCTACAGGGGATCGGCGTCGTTCACGATTTCGTGTTCA
>NZ_MULM01000068.1:0-14313 GCF_002029345.1 Pseudomonas sp. VI4.1 | reverse complement strand
CTTTCCCAAGGCACGATCAGCACCCGATGGGTGGTGTCGTCGATATAGCAGACTTCGCGGCGTTGGCGGTTGAAGCGGACCGGGTAGCTTTTGGCCAGGGTTCGGACGTTGGAGAGCATGCCGTAGACGTAGCCTCCAATCGGAAGGATGGCGGCAAGTGAAATAGTGGAAAACACTGTAATTCCGGTGATTAACTCATGTACCGGATCAGTAAAGTTCTCTGGATAGAAAAACATCCCATACGCGACAAAGAAGCTTGGGGCTATAAATGCCATAAACAAAACCATCCAGATCATGATCGCCAGTCTCTTTCCCAGCTCCACCATCCCGTAGTTGCTCCCCCCCAACTCCAGATAGGTTTCGTTCATCGCTGAAAAATTACGCCGAGAGACTTGCGCCTGCCCGGTGTACACCGGCAATGGCGCCAGAAACAGTGTTTCATTCAAGCCCCTGACTCGCAGCTCCCCGGCACGGGGCCGCTGGCTGCGGATGTCCGGTGCCGACTCTGGGGTTTCTGGCGGTTTTCTGCGTTTGAACAGTTGGCTAATCATCGACAGTCGCCATTTCCTCTCGGGTAAATAGCCAGAAAGGGGCCTTGCCGGTGCCGCTGGGCAAGGTTTCCACGGCGTCGAGCGTAAACCGACCCTGGGCCGGCAACCGTACGCCTCGCTCCGTCGCGATGCGCAGGTCGCGCAGGACAAAACAGGTGCGGTGAATCAACTCGCGCTCGGCTTCCAGTTGATAACCGATGTTGAGGGCCAGGGCGAAATCCGACGTTTGCTGGGCTTCGCCGATCGGCAGCTGAAGGGTCAGCGCCTCTTCTTCCTGGCTGACGACAACGGCAACAGCAGCCCATGCCGCGCTGCTTTCCTGCCAGCGGGCGGGCGGTAAGTGCGGACTGTAGGGCCGAGGTAGATCCCGATCGCGGGTTTGCTGATAGGCCTGCAACTGCAATTGGCGACTGTCCATTTCCCGGGTGCGGACACCGGGCAGTCGCAGTTGCAGGTACGTGCGCTGGCCTTCGCGCACCAGCTCACAGGTCGGTTGTTGCACTACCCTGCCAGGGCGCTCCAGTCCTCGGGCAGGCTGCGCTGCAGGTTTTGCGTCCCCCAGGCACTGGCTTGCAGCCATTTTTGCAATGCGTCCAGGTTGAAGTAGTTGTAGAAACCTTCGCCCGTCAGTTGCAGGGCCGTGCCGATCAAACCGACCAGATTGGCTTTGACGCCAATGCTCACAAGCCGAGGACTGGCTTCGGCCCAGGCCAGGGCCCGCAGTTCGACGGGTTTCTTGAGGATCTGGCTGATAATCGACGTCGTGTGTTTGGCGCCCCAGGTGTTGGTGCCCACGAGAATGCCATCACCGGCGATTTGCAGGGTTGTGGCTGCTAAACCTTGGTAATTGCCTTCGGCCAGCGCTTTACCCCATTGCAGGGAATGCTTACCTGAATCGATTGCGGCGGCCATGCCACCCGATATGAAGGCACCAAATCCTGAAATGCCTGTCCAGCGGCCTAGGCGGCTCATGGTATTGAGCTTGCCGGCGGCACTGTTCATTTGCTCGATATGTGCTTGCAAGATCGTCACCGACAGACCTTGTACGGCGGCAAAGCCGGCAGCCGACATCACAACGAATGATTCAAAGAGAGCCCCCCAGTCTGACAAAGAAGTCGTAGTTTTTTTACCGAACGCACTCAACGCCTCAACAAACTTCTGCCCCTGATACACAAACAGCAACAGCGCAATCCCGTCCCCTCCGGATTTCAGGGCGCTACTCAGCGGTTTGCCAAACGTCCCCGTCGCGCGGAAGTCCCGCACAGTACGGTGCATTTCATCACGCAGTGGCGGCGCCATGCCATCGACCACTGTGCCGATTTGCCCCGGACTGCCACTGCCGACGGTCAAGGCCCGGCTGAGGCTGTCTTCCAACGGCGCGAGCCTGGCCTTGAGTTGATTGATGCGCTGGTTGTAAACCTGCTCGCTGCCCGGTGCGGTCAAGCCGTAGAGTTGCCGCGACAACTCACGATGGCGCAGTTTGTAAGTCTCCTTGAGCTGGCCACGCAGGTCGAGGGCGGCATCCCGGGTCTGGTTGAACGCCTGGATTTCGTAAGCCGACGCCGCCCGCAGGGTCAAACCGCTGCGGGAAAATTCGCGTAACAGTTGCAGGCGCGCCGGCTGGCCAAGGTCACGCAGGAAGCTGTTGGGGTTGATGGGTTGTTGTCGTTTAAAATCGCTGTGAGCTCGATCTAACTGATCTGCCGCAAGGAGCTGATGCACTGGGTTATACGCCCCCTCCAATAAACTCTGCAGCCCCCTGAATCGCGTATTCAGATCCACATAGTTGGGCAGCCGTTCGGTCATCAGGCTGTTGAATTGATTGGCCAGCGCATTGACGCTGGCCAGACTGTCCTGCGCCGTGGCGACCCGGATCGAGAAGTTGCTCAGATCCAGGAGCTTCTTGCTCACATCCAGTTGATCGGCGAGGGTCAGGGTTTCCAGCCCCGGCACGACGGTGAGCGGGTGTTGCTCGAGGAAGGCGGCGAGTTTTTCAGTCGCGGCGCGATTACCGCACAGGGCCGCCACGCAGACGAATTCGGCTTCCAGGCGATGCTGGATTTGCGCGTTTTGCTCGAAATCGTAATACCAGGCGGCACGGTGAAAGTAGCCACCGGTAATCATGTTCAAGCGATCTTCGCGAATGGTCTGAAGGCGCTTTTGCCAATGGCTGAGTAGCGTTTGCTGCTGGCGGACGAACGCTTGCATGTCCGCCCGGTTGATTAGGTGATCAATGCCACGCTCCCCGATGGCCTCGCCGTACAACGCTTCCCAGGTTCGCACGTGGAGGGCGGCGATGGTGCTTCGATGTTTTTGCCAAAGCACTTCGCCCAGGCCATCGAGCAGGTTGACGAAGGCGCGTGCGTAAGGGCTGCTTGTCGCCTTTCGCCAATACTGTTCGTCGCCATAGATTGACTGCCCGTTATGTTCGCGTTTGGCCCGTAAGTAATCATGAACTGCTGTTTGCTGTTGCGGGTTGAGGTCCTCCTGCAGGGCTTTGACATCGGGATCCGTGTTGGCCAAGGCCTCCAGACGCGCCGGACTCATCTCATACAAAGACTGGATGTAGGCGCCGGTGAGGTATTGGCGCTGGGCGGCATCGTCGGCGCTCCATTGCTCAATCCAGTCGGCCACCTTCAGTTGTGCGCTGGCCAGATCGCGCATGACGCCAATGTCATCGCGCAAGACCAAAAACAGGTAATCGTCCTGATAAGGACCGAGCACTTTGCTGGTGAGCGCTTCAATCGCAGTTTCCTTAAACAGCGGCGTGTCTTCCCAGCCGTAGGGCTGACGCTCTTGCGGGTCGGCGCCTTCGGGCAATGCCTTGGTGTTCGGGGTGTGCTGCGCCACTTCCGCCAGCCACTTTCCAGCCTGCTGTTTACTCAACAAGTCGGGACCGCCATTGGCCGGACAGGCACTGGCCGGCTCGATGCGTTGCATCAAGCGCTCACGCTCGATGTTGTCCTTGAGCACTTGCGAACACTTGTAAGCCGTCCACTGAATTTCCGAATAGCTGGCAAATAACACGTGTTGTCGGGTGAAGACCAAATGCGGCTCGCCAACCGACGTGGTGCGCGTATCGCCAGCCACTTCCGGGCCCTGCCACAGCAATTTGCTGATCTGTCCTTGTTCAATGCGGTATTCGTGTAGATAGCCGGTGACGTTATCGATGATGTACAGGTAGCCGTCACGCAGTAGGCGGATGCCCAGGGGCTGACTGTCCAGAGAGAACGGCAGGGTCAGTTCGGACGAGGGGTCGAGGCTTTCGACCAGACCGTAGCGCAGCGGCAGCAGCTGCACTTTCTGGCCCATCAAGGGGCACAGCCCGATGGGTGAACGGACGTCCTTGGCACTCTTGGCCATGGCGGCGGTGTTGGCACAGATTTTTGGCGGTTGTCGGGCGGTCACAGTCGATTTCCTTGTGGGTCGGCGGCACGGCTTTGAGCCAGTTCGGCAGCGCGTTGCAAACGCTTCAAGGGGGATTGCGCCGTGGATACCGTCAGCAGCTCGACGATGTCGGGGTGATCGGCCAACGGTTGCCCGGCCAAATAACCGAGAACATTGGCGTAGAGGGTGATTTCCTGCTCCGACGTGAAGCCCTGCCGGTAAGCCTCTTGAGCCACTTGTTGGGCATAACGCAGGTGCTCTCGCACCGGGTATGACGCCATAAACTCGGGAAAATACGTGTGCAAGTGATCACTCAAGCCAAATACCGAACAACGGAATTCAACACCCCCCAGCGCCGTGAGTTCCTGGTCTGTCAGCCGATAGGTGTCGGCGGAGTCTGGCGCGGCGTGATCGGGACGTGCATGCAGGTGCCAGGTCGCTTGAAGACTATCGGGCAAACACACGTGTTCAATGGGGCCAAACCAGCGTGCGGTCTGCGCTTTCTGTGCAAGACCGAGCAATTGATGGATGACCGCGGGGTCGGCTATACGCGGCATTAGCTCAATACCACTCGGGTGTTCGACGGTCAGCAGGCGACGCCAATGCTGACAGAGCATCAGCGCGTCAACCTCACTGAACAGCAGATAGCCCCATTCAAGTGCGGCGTTTTCCTGGTAATACGCCAGCAGTGGATCGTGCGCACCTTTGAGCGAGATCAAATACGGCGAAATGTCCGACAATTCCTGCCAGCGCGAGCCTCGGTACAGGCAATACGCCGGGTTATCCCAGGGGAGCAGACGCTGCGCCAGGTTTGACGCGCTGACACCATCAAGGAGCAAGTAGCCAGGCATCGTCCAAGGCAAATCGTCAGGCAGAGGCGGTAATTCAAACATTGGCTTGACCACGCTGTTGTTGAGCGGCTTCGCAAACCGCACAGATCGGCTTTTGGGCCATCAGGGCCAAACGCTGCGTCTGAGGTAACAAGGGCACTTGAAGGGCGACTGATGCAGCTTGTTCAGCCGACAACGCCAGGAGTGGCGGGAGACCCGCCATGGGTACCCCACCCTGGACAATGGCCACACTGCTGAAAATTCCGCCCGAATTGATCACGATGTAATGACCGCCGGCCTTGAGCGTCAGGCTCATCCCCGCATCGATCACCACGTTGGCCGCGGTGACGTGGGCCTGCGCACCGGCCTGGATCACCAAGGTGCCGCCTGCCGTCGTGCTGCTGTTGCCGGTGATGGTGATCAGTTCATCGCCGCCGATCACGGTGTTGCGCACGCCTTGGGTGGTGTGCAACTCGTCGCCCTTGATCAGGCTGGCGCTGTGGTTGTCCACCTGTTCAAAACGGTCGTTGCTGATCAGGCTGTGGCTGTCGCGAGTGATCTGTTCGCGACGGTCGTTACCGATCTTGGTGTCGCTGTCGTTGAGGATCAGTTGCTCGACATCGCGCTGCGCCCGCAGGTAGATTTTTTCCTGCCCGGCGCGGTCTTCAAGCGACAGCTCGTTGTAACCACCGGTGTGCGGGGAGCTGTGGCTACGCAAGACGGTTTTGGTTTGGTGTTCGGGCAACGAATACGGCACGGAGGTGACGGCGTTGGCCACACACCCGGTGATCAACGGTTGGTCGGGGTCGCCTTCCAGGTAGGTCACCACGACTTCCATGCCGATGCGCGGGATGGTCACGGCACCGAAACTTTCCCCCGCCCAGCTGGATGACACCCGTAGCCAGCAACTGCTTTTTTCACTATTGAGTTCGGCCCGATCCCAAGGTAGCTCGACCCGGACACGGCCATGTTCATCACAATAAATCTCTTCGCCGACAGGCCCGGTGACCCGGGCGGTCTGGCTGACCAGCGCCGGTCTTTGTGCAGGTATCGGTGGCCGATAAAACACGTCCCAGGGAATGGCGCTGAAACTGTTGCGATAGCCTTGGGTAAAGTCGTCTTCAGGTTTGACGTCGCTGGTGATGGCCTCTTCCAGTGATTGAGGTTGTCGCCCAACGTGATGAAGGCTTACCAGCAACCACAAATCGTTGCAGGTTTTGCGCGGGTGTTCGGTCAAGTCGAAGAAGTAACCGCTGCGCAGCGCGGGTTGATCACTCTTGCCCTCGGCCAGCCGGTAATCGGCACGGTGCCGCTCCAAGGCTTGGCGAGCGAGTTGTTTGCCGCGGTTATCGTTCTTGATGAACACCGGGTAACGATAGTCTTCAAGCTCAGGGCTGAACTCGGCGCTGAAGCGGCTCTCCAGCAGCAGACTCGGCCGTTGCAGGTCATAGTCCCGGCGCGTGACCGTGCTGGTGCGGGTGCTGAGACGCAGGGAAAACTGGCTGACGACCGGGTTGTCCGCCACCATGCCGGAGTCTTGCTGATAAGGGGTTTCGCCCAGTTTGGGGAACCAGGTCTGGTCGTCGCTGAACACCAGCAGATGACCGTCTGCCGAATGTTGGTGATGCCAGGCGATGCCGTCCTCGGCGCACAGGCGCTGGACGAACTCGAAGTCGCTTTCCCCGTATTGCGTGCAGTACTCCCGCTCGGGACTGTCGCTGACATGGAAGGCAAACGCATCGGCCTGAATGCCGTGGCCCTTGAACACCTGAGCGATGATTTGCGGCACGGTCAGGTGCTGGAAAATCCGTTGGTTGTGGCTGAACTGCAGGTAGTGCAACGTCGGAACCAGGGTCAGGTGATAACGGGTCAGGCGCTTGCCGGCCTCCCCCACCAATACGTCTTCGATACGGCCATGAAGGCCTTCGCCATCAAGACCGAACTGGAGAAACGCGGGCTGGCCGAGCAGGCTCTCCAGATCGAAATCCGGGTGTTCGCTGACCAGTTCCACGTGGATCGCATACAAGGCGCTGATGGCCTCGACACCGTCAAAGGCGAGGACGTTGAAATCGTTACGAACCGTGGGGATGTGCAACGAAAAATGCGCCGTATTGGCCGACTGGAACATACGCTTTTCCTTAAGCAGAGAGGAAATGAAGCGCGATGTCCAAACCGTCCATGGTCTGTGCACGCGAAATTGGCGGGCACACTAACAAGAAGGGGCAAGAATGAATGCCGGAAAAATCCACTGATCACGTCGGAAATTTCCGTATTTCAGGACGTTTTATTTTGAATGAACAAAAAAAACCGAAGCCCTGAGGGCTTCGGCGATTTTTATCTATCTAGGGGCGAACTGTTCCTTTCACCCGTTCGAAGCTGCCCGGCCCCGACTCGCCACCCCGTCCAAAGGGCTTTGCTCAACCCGCGATGGCCCCTTCGGCGTCCGCAACGTCCATAGCAGATACACCCCCACCAGCCCCGCCGCCGACAGTGACAACATGCCTGCACGGGGATCGGTGAACCAGACCTCCATATTGGCCTTGAGCATGGGCGCGACGAAGCCGCCGATATTGCCCATGGAACCGATCAGCGCAATACCGCCTGCCGCGGCGACCCCTCCCAGATAGCCGGTAGGCAGGGTCCAGAACAGCGGCTGAACCGTCACGAAACCGGCCGCTGCGAAGCAGAATGCCAGCAGTACCGGGGCAAAACTGTTGAGCAATGCCGAGGCGGCAATACCCAAGGCTGCCATGCCCAGCATGCACATCGCCATCTTCAGGTGCGCCCCATGCCGGTCGGCATACCGCGTCACGAAGTACATGGCGACGGCGGCGCACAGCCACGGCAGCGAAATGAACATGCCCACCTTGAACCCGACGGTGGTGCCCAGCAGCTCGGCGATCCGCGTCGGCAGGTAAAAGATGACCCCATACACGCTGACCTGGACGCTGAAGTAGATCAGGATGAACTTCAGCACTCGCTTGTTGCGCACCAGGCCCAGCAGGTTGCTCGGGCCATGGGCCAGTTTGAGCTTGTCTTCAGCTTCCAGCTCCTGGCTCAGGGCCGCCTTCTCCTCGCGGGTCAGCCAAGGGGCGTCCTGTGGTTTGCTCTTGAGGTAGAACAGCGCAATGATCCCCACGACGACAGCCGCCAGGCCTTCCACGAGGAACATCCACTGCCAGTTGGTCAGGTTGAACATGTCATGCATTTCCAGCAACCAGCCCGACAGCGGACTGCCCAGCATCAGGGCCATCGGCAAGCCGAAATAGTAGATGCCGATGGCCTGGCCGCGACGCTGGGCGGGAAACCAGTAGGTCAGGTACAGGATCACACCCGGGGAAAAGCCGGCTTCGGCCACGCCGAGCAGAAAGCGCAGCACGTAAAACGTTGTTTCATCCCGGGTGAACATCATGGCGGCGGACACCAGCCCCCAGGTGATCATGATCCGGCTCAGCCAGAGCCGTGCACCGACCCGGTGCAACATCAGGTTGCTGGGAACTTCGAAGATCGCATAACCAATAAAGAAAATACCCGCGCCCAGGGCGAAGGCGGCATTGCTCAACCCGATATCGGTTTGCAGCGCGGCCTTGGCGAAACCGACATTGGAGCGATCGATCATTGCCAGGGCAAACATCAACGCCAGGAACGGCAACAGCTTCCATCGGCACTTGGCGATGGCGCTCTCGATGGCAGCCGCGTGATCGGCTCTTGCTGTGTTTTTGCTCATGATTTTTGTGCCTTGTTATTATTGTCCAGCGACCGCTGTTTTTATCTGCCAGCAACTTCTGGCAGGCCAATCAGTGGTGTGATTTGCCTGTCACCAGTCCGCGAGCCGCCAGGTTGCCCATCAATGCACGCAGGCCGTATGTCCATGGCGTGGCCTGATCGCTGCAGGTGACGCGATTGTGCAGGGCACCCAGCAACGGACTGCCGATGCTGACGCTGTCGCCCTGCTTGTGGGTAAAGCCACTGCCCTGCTCCTCACGATCCTGGGTCGGCGCAAACAGGGTGCCGAGGAACAGCATGAAGCCATCCGGGTACTGGTGATTGCTGCCCACGGTCTGGGCCACCAGTTCCAGCGGGTCGCGACTGATCTGCGCCATCGAACTGCTGCCGCGCAGGACGAAACCGTCATCGCCTTCGACCACCAGGTCGACCACGCAGCGGCGCACGTCATCCAGCGTAAAGCCTTCGTCGAACAGGCGAATGAACGGGCCGATCGCGCAAGACGCATTGTTGTCCTTGGCCTTGCTCAGCAACAAGGCGCTACGGCCTTCGAAGTCGCGCAGATTGACGTCGTTGCCCAGCGTCGCGCCGAGGATCCGGCCATGGCTGTTGACCGCCAGGACGATTTCCGGCTCCGGGTTGTTCCATTTGGACTCGGGGTGAATACCGACCTCATTGCCGCTGCCGACGGAAGCCAGGACCGGTGCCTTGGTGAAGATTTCGGCATCAGGGCCGATGCCCACTTCCAGGTATTGCGACCACAACCCCTGCCCGATCAACACGGTCTTTAATCGCGCCGCTTCACTCGAACCCGGTTTGATCGAGCGCAGGTTATCACCGATAGCCGCCTTGACCACGCTGCGCACGCTCTCGGCCTTGACCGCATCACCACCGGCCTGCTCTTCAATCACCCGCTCGATCATACTGGAGGCAAACGTTACGCCGGCGGCCTTGATCACCTGCAGGTCAGCCGGCGGCAGCAGAAAAGCGCTGGCGGGATCGCAGTTCACTCCGGTATTGGCCAACAGTTCTTCAACACTGCCGATGAATCGGCCGCGAGCACTGCGCACAGCCTCGAGTGGCGACGGGCTCTCGAGCAAATCGCTCAAGGTCGGGAAGTGCTGCGACAGATCAAACACGCCATCGGCGCGCAGCACCACTGGCGACGGGCCAGCAGTCTCTCCCGGCACCCAGGCACGACCGATCAGGGTGCCTTCCAGCCCGTCGATCGGGAGGGTGTTGTTACAGGTCAATTTCAGCTTTGGCATATGCAGGTCCAGGTCAAATTCGATGACGACCGGGCAAAACTAGTGGACTGGGTTGATAAATCCCAATGACATATTCTCAGCATTTGATATCGTTTCGTTATCAACCGAATTGAGCGTTCCATGGAAAACGACGAGATTTCATACGCCAGCGTCAGCAAATGGCTCAAGATCAAGCACCTGGTGCTGGTCGATACGTTGGCCCGGACGCGCAACATGCATACGACTGCCGAGCTGATGAACCTGACCCAGCCCGCCATCAGCAAGATGTTGCGCGACATCGAACTGTTGCTCGGCTTTGCCTTGTTCGAACGGCAAACCCGCAGCATGGTCCTGACCGAGCTCGGCGAGTTTGTGGTGCGCTATGCGCGGATGACCCTGGACGACACGCAATCCTTCGTCGATCAGCTTAATAAGCTGCGCAAAGGCGGACATGGCCATTTGAAAGTCGGCGCGATATTCGCCGCGACCTCGGTCGTGCTGCCCGAGGCCATCACCCGGATCAAGCTGGATGTGATGCTGTCCATCGAAGTGATCGAGCAAACCAGCAACCAACTGCTGGAGATGCTCCAGCATAAAAAGCTCGACCTGATCATTGCCCGCTTCACCGATGAACGTTACCAGCAGCCGTTCGAATATCGCGCGCTGGGGCCCGAGCCCTTTTGCCTGGTGGTCAACAGCCGCCATCCGCTCGCACAGTTCGACGAAGTGGCGACCGACCAGCTCGGCGATTGGCCCTGGGTCATGTACCCCTTCAACGCCCCTATCCGTCGACGGATGGAAAGTGCCTTCACCGAGTTCAATGTACGCATTCCGACCAACACCGTCGAAACCATCTCGATGCCGACCTTCCTGCAACTCCTGCAATCGGGACCGATGCTCGCGATGTTGCCCGAGTCCATGGTCCAGTCCCAGGTCCAGAGCGGTTTGCTCAAGGTGCTCAACACGCCGTTCAAGGTCGAACCCCAGGACTACGGCGTCATCACGCGCAAGGACGAGCCGCTGTCCGAAGCGGCCCGGGAATTCGCCGACACCTTGCTGGAATTCGCCCGGCTGCGACGGGAAGCCGGCGACCGATGAGCGATATTTCACTCAAAAATCCTTGAACCAATGAGAAAAGGTTATCGATCAATCCAAAGGTCTCATTAGGCAACGCTGTCCCGGGGCTCTTATAGTGCGGCAACAAAGGTAAGGCGCAGCCCGTTTGCCAGCGACCCCCACCGCTTCATAGCCAGTGAGTTTGCGATGCAATTGATCATGAAAACCGGGGCAGCCGCCGTGCTGCGCCTCAATCCTCTGGACGATGTGTTGATCGCCCGTCGGCCGTTGGTGGCGGGTGAAGTACTCGAGCAGGAAGGCGTGACCGTACGCCAGCCGGTACCCGCCGGCCACAAGATCGCCGCACGCCGAGTCGAAGCCGGCCAGCCCTTGCGTCGCTACGGTCAGATCATCGGTTTTTCCACCGGGGTTGTCGAAGCCGGCGATCACGTGCATGTGCACAACCTGACCATGGGCGATTTCGCCCGCGACTATGCCTTCAGCGTCGATGTCAAGCCCGACCAGCCGTTGAACGACGAGCCCGTGTTCATGGGGATCGTGCGCCAGGATGGTCGAGTGGCGACTCGCAACTACATCGGTATCCTGACCTCGGTCAATTGCTCGGCCACCGTCGCCCGTGCCATCGCCGACCACTTCCGACGCGACATCAACCCTGCCGCGCTACTGGCGTACCCCAACGTCGATGGTGTAGTGGCCCTGACCCATTCCGCCGGCTGCGCCGTGGACCCCGCCGGCGAAGGCCTGGCCCTGTTGCGCCGGACATTGGCCGGCTACGCCACCCACGCCAATTTTGCCGCCGTGCTGGCGATCGGTCTGGGCTGCGAAACCAATCAGATCGAAGGGTTGCTCAGCACTCAGGGCCTGAGCCGCAGCGATACCCTGCGCACCTTCAGCATCCAGGACAGCGGCGGTACCGCCAAAGCGGTCGCCAGCGGCATCGCCCAGGTCAAGACGTTGCTTGAGGGGGCCAACCAGGTCAAGCGCGAACCCGTGAGTGCCCGGCACCTGGTGATTGGCTTGCAATGTGGCGGCTCGGATGGTTATTCCGGAATTACCGCCAACCCTGCGCTGGGTAATGCCGTGGATCGCCTGGTGGCCTGCGGGGGTACGGCCATCCTGTCGGAAACCCCGGAAATCTATGGCGCCGAACACCTGCTGACCCGCCGGGCCGTCAACCGCGCGGTGGGCGAAAAACTGATTGCCCGGATCCATTGGTGGGAAGCGTATTGCGCACGCATGGGCGCAGAGCTGAACAACAACCCTTCGGCCGGAAACAAGGTCGGCGGCTTGACCACCATCCTCGAAAAATCCCTGGGGGCTGTCGCCAAGGCAGGCTCCAGCAACCTGGTGGATGTCTATGAGTACGCCCAGGTGGTGAGCGCCAAAGGCCTGGTGTTCATGGACACCCCAGGCTACGACCCGGTGTCGGCTACCGGCCAGGTCGCCGGTGGCGCCAACCTGATCGCCTTCACCACCGGACGTGGCTCTGCCTATGGTTGCGCGCCCTCGCCGTCGATCAAACTGGCGACCAACAGCGCCTTGTGGAACCGCCAACGCGAAGACATGGACATCAACTGCGGCGAAATCGCCGAAGACACCCTGACCATCGAAGAATGCGGTGAAGCCATCTTCAAACTCATGCTGCGCATTGCTTCGGGCGAACGCAGCATGAGCGAGCAGCACGGTTACGGGCAGAACGAATTTGTGCCCTGGCAGATTGGCGCAGTCACCTGAATCCCCGCTCTCCTCCCCTGTTGTCCTGACATCCCCGCAAGGGGACATCCTTTACTGGAGCCAGAAATGTCCACGATTATCGGCCACAACTACATCGGCGGGCAGCGCAGCGCTGCCGGCACTGTCATCGTCAAAAGCCTCGACGCCCGCACCGGCGAAGCTTGCCCCACGATTTCCACCAGGCCACCCTGGCAGAAGTCGACGCCGCCGCCAAGGCTGCCGCCGCCGCTTACCCGGCCTATCGCAGCCTGAGCGCCGAGCGCCGGGCACAGTTTCTCGACGCGGTGGCCGATGAACTCGATGCCCTGGGCGATGAGTTTGTCGCCCTGGTCTGTCGCGAAACCGCGTTGCCGGCTGCACGGATCCAGGGCGAGCGCGGTCGTACCAGCGGCCAGATGCGGCTGTTCGCCAAGGTGCTGCGGCGCGGTGATTTCTACGGTGCGCGGATCGATCAGTCTCTGCCGGAACGCCAGCCGGCACCGCGTCCCGACCTGCGCCAGTACCGCATCGGCCTCGGACCGGTGGCGGTGTTTGGCGCGAGCAACTTTCCCCTGGCCTTTTCCACGGCCGGCGGTGACACCGCTTCGGCATTGGCCGCCGGTTGCCCGGTGGTGTTCAAGGCCCACAGCGGGCACATGGCCACGGCCGAACGGGTCGCCGATGCGATCCTGCGCGCTGCGGAAAAAACCGCGATGCCGGCGGGCGTGTTCAACATGATCTACGGCGCCGGGGTCGGCGAAGCGCTGGTCAAGCATCCGACGATCCAGGCGGTCGGTTTCACCGGCTCGCTCAAGGGTGGCCGGGCATTGTGCGACATGGCCGCGGCTCGTCCCCAGCCGATCCCGGTGTTCGCCGAAATGTCGAGCATCAACCCGGTGATCGTGCTGCCCCAGGCCCTGGCCGCGCGCGCTGAAAGCGTGGCCCGCGACCTGAGCGCTTCGGTGGTACAGGGTTGCGGCCAGTTCTGCACCAATCCGGGCCTGGTGCTCGGGATTCGCTCGCCGCAGTTCAGCGCCTTCGTGCAGCAGGTGGCCGGGTTGATGGCCGATCAGCCGGCGCAGACCATGCTCAACGCCGGCACCTTGAGCAGCTATGGCAAGGGCCTGCAAAAACTCCTCGCGCATCCCGGCATCGAACACCTGGCCGGCCGCCCGCAGGCGGGGAATCAGGCGCAGCCGCAGCTGTTCAAGGCGGATGTCAGCCTGTTGCTCGAGGGCGATGAAGTGCTGCAAGAGGAAGTGTTCGGGCCGACCACGGTGTTCGTCGAAGTCGCCGATCAGGCCCAACTCAGTGCCGCGTTGCACAAGCTGCATGGGCAACTGACGGCGACCATCATTGGCGAGCCGGCGGATTTTGCGCAGTTCGGCGAGCTGACGGCAGTGCTGGAACAGAAGGTCGGGCGGATCCTGCTCAACGGTTATCCGACCGGTGTGGAAGTCTGCGATTCGATGGTCCATGGCGGGCCGTATCCGGCGACGTCGGATGCGCGCGGGACGTCGGTGGGTACCCTGGCGATCGATCGCTTCCTGCGGCCGGTGTGTTTCCAGAACTACCCGGACAGCTTGCTGCCCGAAGCCCTGAAGAATGCCAATCCGCTGGGCATCCAGCGCCTGGTGGACGGCCAACCCACCCGCGACACCCTCTAACGGCCGAGCCCCCCTGTAGGAGCTGGCTTGCCAGCCGAACTCAGCTCTTCGCTACCGGACCTGCGCGGCCGATCCCCGTTGGTGGAGAAACACCCACCGCCCCCCATTATTGCTC
>NZ_MULM01000069.1:0-14908 GCF_002029345.1 Pseudomonas sp. VI4.1 | reverse complement strand
CAGCGAAAGCGGTCTATCGGCCGATACATATATCGGCTGACACACCGCTTTCGCTGGCAAGCCAGCTCCTACAGGGGTTGTGTGGAAGGCACAAACAACCTGAACACCTGCAGGACGATTACATCCGATACATCGACAGTAGCGGCACCAGGCCCACAAGGCCGGTGCCGACAGTGGAACAACAAAAACAATCACTGTGAGGGATACGATATGTCAGAACATGTTCAGCCACTGGAAGCCGTACGCAGTGCGGGGACCAGCCGCGAGACCCAGAAAGTCATCTTCGCTTCTTCGCTCGGAACGGTATTCGAGTGGTACGACTTCTTCCTCTACGGCGCCCTCGCGGCGGTCATCAGCAAACAGTTTTTCGCCGGAGTCAACGACACCACCGCGTTCATCTTTGCGCTCATGGCGTTCGCCGCCGGCTTCATCGTGCGCCCGTTCGGCGCGCTGGTGTTCGGCCGGCTCGGGGACATGATCGGGCGCAAATACACGTTTCTTGCCACCATCATTCTCATGGGCGTGGCGACCTTCTGCGTCGGGCTGCTGCCGACCTACGCCAGCATCGGCATCGCGGCGCCGATCATTCTGGTGGTGCTGCGCATGCTTCAGGGCCTGGCCCTGGGCGGTGAGTACGGCGGCGCCGCCACTTACGTCGCGGAACACGCGCCGATGGGCAAACGCGGGTTCCACACCAGCTGGATTCAGTCCACTGCAACCCTCGGCTTGCTGCTGTCACTGCTGGTGGTCCTGGCCTGCCGCTACTTCACCGGGGATCAGTTCGAAGTCTGGGGCTGGCGCATTCCGTTTCTGTTTTCGATCATCCTGCTGGGCATCTCGACCTGGATTCGCATGAGCCTGCACGAGTCGCCGGCCTTCGTGAAAATGAAAGAGGAAGGCAAACTCTGCAAGTCGCCGCTGCGCGACTCCTTCGGCAAATGGGAAAACCTCAAAGTCGTGCTGATCGCCCTGTTCAGCATCAACGCCGGGCAAGCGGTGACCTTCTACGCGGCGCAGTTCTACGTGCTGTTCTTCCTCACACAGTTCCTGAAAATGGACCCGGCCCTGGCCAATAGCCTGCTGATCGTCAGCGTGATCATCGGCGCGCCGTTCTTCATCTTTTTCGGCTGGCTGTCGGACAAGGTCGGGCGCAAACCGGTACTGATGATCGGCCTGCTGCTGGCCACCGCGCTGTACTTCCCGATCTTCAAGTCCATCGCCCACTACGCCAACCCGGCCATCGACCAGGCCAGCCGCCAGGCACCGATCACCGTGCTGGCGACCCGGCCACCTGCACCTTCCAGTTCGACCCGGTGGGCAAGGCGAAATTCGACAGCCCGTGCGACAAGGTCAAGACGTTCCTGGTCAAACAGGGCCTGCCCTACTCCAGCGCAGCGGCCCCGGCCGGCAGCGGCGTACAGGTGAGCGTCGGTGATGTGAAAATCGACGGTTACGATGAAGCGGCCCTGCGTGGCGCGGTGACATTGGCGGGGTATCCGTCACAAGCCGATACGCAACAGGTCAACAAGTCCATGATCGTGGCGCTGATGGTGGTGCTGATCATCATTTCCGCCATGTGCTATGGCCCGCTGGCGGCGCTGATGGTCGAACTGTTCCCGACCCGCATCCGCTACACCTCGATGTCCCTGCCCTACCACATCGGCAACGGCTGGTTCGGCGGTTTCCTGCCGACCGTGTCGTTTGCCCTGGTGGTGTACACCGGGGACATCTTTTACGGGCTGTGGTACCCGGTGGTAATTACCGGGGTGAGCCTGGTGGTGGGGCTGATCTGCCTGCGCGAGACCAAGAACGTGGATCTGGACACCAACTGACAGCCAGTGCAAAAAAAACGCCCCGCAACCCGGGGCGTTTTCGTTAATCTGATCGCTCGACGCATCCATCGCCCCGCCACTCTCCAGACCGAGGCACCATGATCATTTCATCCGCATCCGACTATCGTGAGGCAGCCCGCCGCAAACTCCCGCGTTTTTTATTCGACTACATCGATGGCGGCGCTTATG
Organism: Pseudomonas sp. VI4.1; assembly: GCF_002029345.1. Taxonomy (NCBI): domain Bacteria; kingdom Pseudomonadati; phylum Pseudomonadota; class Gammaproteobacteria; order Pseudomonadales; family Pseudomonadaceae; genus Pseudomonas; species Pseudomonas sp. VI4.1. Next base: position 12,887 of record NZ_MULM01000069.1, on the reverse strand, counting down.
CGGAGCATACGCTGCGGGCCAACAGCGCCGACCTGGCCGACATCAGCCTGCGTCAGCGCATTCTGAAAAACGTCGAAACCCTGAGCCTTGAAACCACCCTCTTCGACCAACCGCTGGCAATGCCGATCATTCTGGCGCCGGTCGGCCTGACGGGCATGTTCGCCCGTCGGGGTGAAGTGCAGGCCGCAAAAGCCGCGCAAAACAAAGGCATTCCGCTGTGCCTGTCGACGGTATCGGTGTGTTCGATCGAGGAAGTCTCGAGTCAAAGCCAACAACCCCTCTGGTTTCAGCTGTATGTGTTGAAAGACCGGGGCTTCATGAGAAACGCGTTGGAGCGTGCCAGGGCCGCCGGGGTGCAGAACCTGGTGTTTACCGTGGATATGCCCACGCCCGGTGCCCGCTACCGGGACGCACACTCGGGCATGTCCGGGCCTTTTGCCGCCTCGCGGCGAATTTTCCAGGCCATGACCCGCCCCGCCTGGGCCTTCGATGTCGGCGTCATGGGCCGTCCCCACGACCTGGGGAATGTGTCGAAGTACCTGGGCAAGGCGGTCACGCTCGAAGACTACATGGGTTGGCTGGCCAACAACTTCGACCCTTCGATCAGCTGGAGCGACCTGGAATGGATTCGTGAATTCTGGAAAGGCCCGATGATCATCAAAGGCATTCTCGACCCCCAGGATGCCAGGGACGCGGTCAGCTTTGGCGCCGATGGCATCGTCGTGTCGAACCACGGTGGGCGACAGCTGGACGGCGTGCTTTCCACGACCCGGGCCTTGCCGCCGATCATGCAGGCCATCGGCAATGACCTGACGGTGCTGGTCGACTCCGGGATCCGCTCGGGCCTGGATGTCGTCCGGATGCTGGCGCTGGGAGCCAAAGGCGTCATGCTGGGGCGCTCGATGGCCTATGCGCTGGCTGTCGACGGTCAACGCGGGGTGGAGAATATGCTGGCTATCTTTGCCAAGGAGATGCGCGTGGCGATGACCCTGACCGGGGTGACGTCAATTGGTCAGATTGATGAGTCCACGCTGGTGGATGCTGTTCGATGAGTGTAGGAGCAAGCTTGCTCGCGATGGACTCAAGAGCACCGCGTTTAACCAGTCAACACGCGTAATCGTTAACGACCATCGCGAGCAAGCTCGCTCCTGCAATGAACGGCATTACGCCTATACGGGGCGTTCATGTCCTGAACGCGGCCATCACTCGACGTCTTTCAGAATCTCGAACGTCACTTGATCGGGATAAAAGGCCACGTAGTCGCGAATCTGCTCGACCGACACTTTGGGGTTTTCATAGCTCCACACCGCATTGGCGCCTTCATGCCCAGGGATCTGCAGACTGAAATAGTTGGCGTCGCCCTTGTAGGGGCAATAGCTGGTGTGGTCGGTGCGGGCGAAATATTTTTCGTCGATGTCCTCCCGGGGGACGTAGTACACCGGAGGATAATTGGCCTCCAGCAGCACCAGCGCTCGTGCGGACGCGGCCACTTGAATACCGTGAAACTTCACCAGGAGGCAGCCTGGCTGTTCTGCAATGGTGATGACAGGACTGGGACCGGCGCTTTTCATCACTCTCTCCTGATCATGGGAAGCTGCATTGCTGTGGCGAGGGGGCTTGTGGGAACGCCACCTCAAGACCTGCCACCGTGATGTAACAGGTATACCTCATGTTGCGCCATGGCGGCTGATTCACAGCCGAACGGGGCAAGCACCTTGGCCACACGATCAAAAGATCGCAGCCTGCGGCAGCGCCTACCGGAGCTACCGCAGGCCGCGATCTGTTTCATGCACCGCGAGCAACCTTTTGCTGTACATCCATACAGATAATGATTGCCCTGGCGCTCGTCACCCGCCATTCTGTGCACCTCTCGAACACTGATCGACGACGGTGGCCATGCAGCTGTATCTCTGTGAAAAACCTTCCCAGGCCAAAGACATCGCGGCCGTGCTCGGCGCCAGGCGTCGCGGCGACGGCTGTTGGCTGGGAACGAACGTCACGGTGACCTGGTGCATCGGCCATCTGCTGGAAACCGCGCCGCCGGACGCCTACGACGCCCGTTACAAACGCTGGGTACTGGCGGACCTGCCGATCATTCCAGAGAAGTGGAAGATGACCGTCAAGCCCCGTACCGCCAGTCAGTACAAGGCCGTCAAACGCTTGCTTGGCGAGGCCACCGAACTGGTGATTGCCACCGACGCCGACCGTGAGGGCGAGATGATCGCCCGGGAACTGGTGGAGCATTGTCGTTATCGCGGGCCGATCCGGCGGCTTTGGCTGTCGGCGCTGGACGATGCGTCGATCCGCAAGGCGCTGGCGGCGCTCAAGCCCGGGGCCGAGACCTTCAGTCTTTATCATTCGGCACTGGGTCGCTCACGGGCCGACTGGTTGATCGGGATGAACATGAGTCGACTGTTCACGCTGTTGGGGCGTCAATCCGGTTATCAGGGGGTATTGCCGGTCGGCCGGGTGCAGACGCCGACCCTGCGCCTGGTGGTGGATCGTGACCGCAGCATTGCCGACTTCGTCCCGGTCGCTTATTGGGCCATCGACGTGCAGCTGCTGCACGACGGCACCGCGTTTACCGCGCAATGGCGGGCGGCCTCCGACGCGTGCGACGATCAGGACCGCTGCCTGAACCAGGCGCTGGCACAGCAAGCGGCGGCGGCGATGAGCAGCGCCGGCGAGCGCGCGGGTGATCAAGCTGCGTACCGAGCGGATGCGCGAAGTGGCGCCCCTGCCGTTCGACCTGGGTACCTTGCAGGAGGTCTGCTCGAAGAAGCTGGGCCTGGGCGCCCAGGAAACCCTCGATATCGCCCAGGCGCTCTACGAAACCCACAAGGTCATCACCTACCCGCGCAGCGACTGCGGCTACCTGCCACTGAGCCAGCACAGCGAAGCGCCAGGCATCCTGGCAGCGCTGAGGCAGGCCGACCCGGCGCTGAACGCCTTGAACGATCACCTGCAGCCTCAGCGGCGCTCACGGGCCTGGAACGATGCCAAGGTCAGCGCTCACCACGGCATCATTCCCACCGCCGCGGCAAAGAACCTCGAGCGGCTGGTGGGCAAGCAGCGGGCGGTCTACACGCTGATTCGCGCACGGTATCTGGCGCAGTTTCTGCCCAACCACGAATACGACCGCACCCAGGCCGACTTCGACTGTGCCGGCGAGGCCCTGCGTGCCGTGGGCAAGCAGATTGTCGAGCCCGGTTGGAAACGCGCCCTGCCCGAGGCCCTTGCCCCGGCCAAGGGCCGCGAAGCGCCGGTGCCGCAAACCCTGCCGGCCTTGGCGAAGGGCGCGATCTGCGCAGTGGCCGAGGTGAAGCTCAAGGACCTCTGGACGCAACCGCCCAAGCCGTTTACCGAAGGCGACCTGATCAAGGCGATGAAGAACGTCGCCAAACTGGTGGAAGATCCGCTGCTCAAGCAAAAGCTCAAGGACACCACCGGCATCGGTACCGAAGCGACCCGGGCCTCGATCATCCAGGGTTTGCTCGACCGCGGTTACCTGATCAAGCACGGCAAGGCCCTGGCCGCGACTCCGGCCGCGTTCAGCCTGATCGATGCCGTGCCGCGCGCCATCGCCGATCCCGGGACCACGGCGATCTGGGAACAGGCGCTGGACATGGTGCAGAGCGGTGAAATGAGCCTGGAAGAATTCGTCACCAAACAGGCCGCCTGGATGAGCAAGCAAGTCGCCCGCTGCGCCGGCCTGAACCTGACCATCAGCGGGCCGGCAAGCCCGGCCGGACGTGGCGCCACGCCGTGGAAAAACCAACGCAAACCCGCCAAGCGCAAGCCGTCGACAGGCACCAGACGCACGGCGAAACCGGCGAGCAAGGCTTGAGGGCCACGCACAGTCCTGTGGCGAGGGAGCTTGCTCCCGCTGGACGGCGAAGCCGTCCCAAGAGCTCGATCTATGCTTGCCCAGTATCAGGCTTGCATCAGCGGATCAGGAGCCACGTCCCATGTTTTCGATAGAACTGCACGCCGCCCGACGCGACGAACTGGAAACGATTGAAAACCTGATGCAGTTCTACCTGCATGATTTCAGCGAGTGGTTGCCGCTGATGCTCGGCGGGCATGGCTTCTTCGACATCCAGCCCCTACTGGATTACTGGCGCAATCCCGCGACCCGGCCATTCCTGATCAAGGTCGACGACGAGTTGGCCGGTTTCGTGACCGTGGATGATGTCGTCCATCTACCCGGCGCCCACTGCAACATCGGCTACCTTTTTGTCAGCCGACGTTTTCGTGGCCAAGGCGTCGCGAAATTTGTCGTTTCCACCCTCTTGCACCAATTCCCCGGTCAATGGCAAATTTTCCACATCGACGCAAACCAGCCGGCACGGCAGTTCTGGGCCAAGGTGATGCCCGATCTCGCGGGCGGCGAGTTCACGGTGCATCAGCGGCCGGTGGGTGGTTACCCTTGTACCTTTTACCGCTTTGAAAAATCGCAGCCTTCGGCAACGCCTGCACCGGTCCCGTAGGCGCTGCCGAAGGCTGCGATCCCGGCGATTCCAGCGACGCCCCCTCCTCCAAACGCCCGCCGCACTGATTTTTCTAATTCCAAAACCACTTTGTCCGACAATATGTAGTGAACAAAAATATTCACTACAAAACCGTTGACGCCTCCGATTTGCCCTTGCATGATGCAGATGTCTCCCCGATCGGGAGTACAGGCAACATGTTTGAGCAAGCTCGTCTGACCGCCGAGCTGTTTTTCCCGGATACACGCTGCCCACAAGGCAGATTGAAGAAGCTGACCTGGCCTGAACGTCCAGTACAAGGGCGAGAAGCGCTGGCGATCAATCCTCATGAAGCTTGTGGCCGACCCTGAAAACGTCGGCAGTGGCCTGAAGGTTTTCGCTGCTTCTCTTCGTTGTGACGCAATTGCGTAGCAGTTATTCAACACGACTACATGCAACAGACGCGGACCCCGTCATTTTTGTCGGTCGACCGCTGACGTCCTGGTTTCGGTGCCAGGGATCAACTAACCGATGGGCTACCTGTATTAGCGAATCAACTTTGAAAGATCACCAAATGGTCAAGGGGCTTAATTATGAATCTGAACAATCAACCCACTATCGATGAACTGGCTCGTATGTTCGCGGCGCAAAAAGACAGCCATGACAGCCATATCCTGTGGATCAGCAAGTCGGGCCAAGTGCATATCGACTGCCTGTCGCCGCATGCCCATGAAGCCGAGTTCGACCGCAACAACCAGAACCTGCTCGCCCGACTGAAGATGTATCGTCGTGGCCAGGGTTATGTCGGCAAGAAAGCCGCGGCCGACAAGGACTTCATCGGTAATGTCCTGCAAACGCTGAAACAGGCGTGGGCCTCGATGCAGAACCACAACGAAGTTCGGGTGATTGACCGGTTCTACTGATTCCCTGGGGGACACCCCATCAATGAAGAAGGCCCCGCTCGTCAAATCGAGCGGGGCCTTTTTGTTTGTCTCGTGCGCAGCAAAACAAAGCTATCGTTAACCCTATGCGCTGTTGGTCCCTGGAGACTTGCGATGAAAAGTACCCTGACATTCCTGGTGTTGCTGGTCATGACCAATGCTGCCCAGGCCAACAGCATCCCTGGCATTCCCTCATTCGATGTGGACTGCCCCGGGACAATTGTCGTCCACGCCGATCAGGACGGCCCCGTATTGATCAACGAGAAGGAAGCCACCACCAAAGCCATCGACGATCGTCGCTTCGAAGCCAAGGGTTCGGGCGTCACGATTTATATCGTCCTCGCCGATGACGACTCCGTGACCGTGTCCTCGACCGGCAAGGCACCCAACGGCGTGTGCCAGTCAGTGGATGATTGACCTCGCCGACTCATCCGCAACCGCAGCCAACACCCGCTCCATAAAGGCCACCGACGCCGCACTGTGATAATTGTTTTTGCGCCGAAGCAGCGCAGCACCTCGCCTGGGCGCTTCCCCCAGCAACGGGATTTTGCGCAACGCCCGGTCCTGGCTGGCAATGGGTTCCGGCAGGATGGTAGCAATGGCCGTGTGCCGGATCACTTCGAGCAAGGTGCTCACCGAGTTGACCTCGATCACCACCTTCGGTGTGATCTGCTCCAGGGCGAAGTACTCATCGATGCGATTGCGGGTGACGAAATCCGTGGTCAGCAATGCAAACTCCAATCGCGCCAACTCCCCGGCAGACAACGCCGCCTGGCTTTCGTACAGGGGATGATCGCGTCCTACCATCACCCCCAGGGTCTCGGTAAACGCCGGGATCGCCTCGATGTCGGCATGCCTGACCTGGTTAAACGCGATGGCGATATCCAGTGAGTCATCCACCAGTCCGGCCTCGATATCGTCCATCGACAACTCGAAAATCTGCAGATGGATGTTCGGATACCGCGCCACGTAATCGCGCACCAACGGCCCCACCAGGTACGCCATGAAGGTCGGCGTCATCGCCAGTCGCAAGGTGCCACGGGACAAATCCCTGACGTCGTGCAGCGCCCGTTTGCCCGCCTCCAGCTCCACCAATACCCGACGTGCGCACTCGATGTAGGCCTGGCCCGCATCGGTCGGCTTGATTGTGCGCGAGGTCCGGTCGAACAGGCTCACGCCCAGGGTTTCTTCCAGTTGCCGGATCTGTTGCGACAGGGTCGGTTGGGAGACGTGCAGCGCCTCGGCGGCGCGGGTGAAGCCGCCGTGGTCGGCGACCGCCAGCAAATAGCGCAGATGTCGCAGCAGCATGGGCATTCCTATCTATAGGCAGCACTTATGGATTGCATTGTATATCGGTCTTGGACGCTATGGATCAATCAGCCGAATATTGCTCCACACCCAAGCAACGCAACGCTGACAGGAGAATCCCCATGCAACAGTCCCACGCTTACAACGACCCGAGTCTGGCCCTGACCACCTCGATCCTGGATGCCAAGGCGCGTAAAAACCTGTCGTGGCAGGACCTGGCAGAGGGTACCGGCCTCGGCCTGGCCTACGTCACCGCCGCCCTGCTCGGCCAGCACCCGCTGCCTGCAAGCGCCGCCAACGTGATCGGCGACAAACTCGACCTGACCGCCGACGCCGTGGCCCGCCTGCAGATCATTCCCCTGCGTGGCAGCCTCTCGGGCATCCCGACCGATCCGACCATCTACCGCTTCCACGAAATGATCCAGATCTACGGCACCACCTTGAAAGCCCTGGTGCACGAGCAATTCGGCGACGGCATCATCAGTGCGATCAACTTCAAGCTCGACATGAAGAAGGTCGAGGATCCGGAAGGCGGCTCCCGCGCGGTGATTACCCTCGACGGCAAGTTCCTGCCGCTGCGTCCTTTCTAAGTGGATACCGGCCCGCACCGATGTGCGGGCCGACCCCGAGCCACACAGGAGAACATCAGTATGAAAGCGCTCATCGAAGGTTTTTTAAAGTTCCAGAACGAGGTCTTTCCGCAACGGACCGACCTGTTCAAACACCTGGCGACCACCCAGCATCCCGGCACCTTGTTCATCACCTGTTCCGACAGCCGGGTCGTGCCGGAATTACTGACCCAACAAGAGCCCGGTGAACTGTTCGTGATCCGCAACGCCGGCAACATCGTGCCCTCCTACAGCCCGCACCCAGGCGGAGTATCGGCCACGGTCGAATATGCGGTCGCGGTGCTCGGTGTGACTGACATTGTGATCTGCGGTCACTCCGATTGCGGTGCCATGACCGCCGTAGCCCAGTGCACCTGCATGGATCACCTGCCGGCCGTCCACGGTTGGTTGCAACACGCCGAGTCGGCAAAAGTCATCAATGAATCCCGCTCTCACGCCAGTGGCGCGGCGAAAGTAAGTTCAATGGTGCGGGAAAATGTGATTGCCCAACTGGCCAATATCCAGACGCATCCCAGCGTACGGCTGGCCCAGGAAAAAGGCCTGCTGAATTTGCACGGTTGGGTCTACGACATCGAAACCGGTTCGATCGATGCCCTGGATGGCGGCCGCCGCACGTTCGTGCCGCTGGCCGAGCACCAGACCCTCTGTGCGGTTTATGGCAAAGCGGCTGAAGTGGCTTGAACCCGTGCGGTCCGCGCAACGAACACTGCAGCGCCCCGGCTCAGGGGAGCGCTGCACTCAGGCCATCGCGCAGATCATTCGTCGTCCATCTTCCGTGATGAGGGTGGCCGATACTCGGTGCCCTCTTCGGCGTCGGGCGCACCTGGAACACTTCCCGGCCGGAACACATGAGTCTGCAAGCCACTGGCATCGATGTCGACGACACCATTGACCGAGCGGGCCAGCGCAACAGCCTGCTCACACTCTCTATGGGTGTCGACGAGTCCGCTCAACAGCACCCTGCCCGCCAGGGTCTTGACATGGATATGCAGGCCCAGGCCCGGTTTGGCCATTGCCAGCGCCGATTTCACCCGGGTGGTAATCCACGCGTCATGCGCGACCATTTCCAGGTTATGAGAGTAATGCTCAAAGGAATGACGTTTCATGGTGCAACCCTCCGCCACACGAACATACCTTCATTATAGTGCGGCCCGCCGTTGCCGATTCAGCGTTTGACCGACAGATCGGTCTGCGTCATGCGGCTGCGAATGGTGAATACCCCGTCACCGGAAAGAATGGCGCTGCGCGCGAACAGACGACCGCTCTCCCAGTTCGAAAGGCCCAGTTCCGGCTTGTTCAGCGCGTATTGCCCGTCGACCCAGCGGGTAATGCCGTTGCCGACAAAGGGTGCGTTGACCGCGTTGTAGAAGCGCTCCTGAGCCTGGGCATCGTCACTGATCAACGACACGGTGAACTGCGGGCTGTAGCGATTGAACAAGGCGATGGACTGGTCCAGGTCCTCGACGATCTTCAGGCTGACTTCCGGGGTTTCTTCCCATTCCCACTCGCGGCCCAACTGATCTTCGGGCAGCGGTTCGGCCAAAGGTTCGGATTGATAACCTTCGGCGCGATACACTTCGACACTCGCGGTCAGCCACTCGCTCGGCAAGTACGCCTCGCTACCTTCGACTATGTGCAGCTTGCAGCCCTGGCCCCGCGCAACGCCGGCCTGTCGCAGCGCCTCGAGAAACAGCGGCACCAGCTCAACGGCGCGGTCGCGGTGGATCAGGCACACATTCAAGGTGTTGCAGACTTTGCGGTCCAGGGAATTGCGCACCACGGCGGCGAAGCGTTCAGCATTGGCGTCCTGGTTCGCGATCAGCCAGGCGCCGCCGGTGCCATGCAGGCTGACGGCGGTGCCGGCCTGTTGCGCAATGCTGCCCAACTGGCTGACAGCCCGGCCCGAACCACGGGCCACGGCGAGCGACAGGCGTCGATCGGCGAACATCGCCCAACCGGCGGCGTGATTGACGCTTTCCACCAGCGACACGGCGCCAGTCGGCAACCCGGCGTCGGCCAGTGCCGGATTCAGCGCGTGGGCGACGATCGCTTGCGCGGTGCCCAACGCATCGCTACCAATGCGCAGTACCGCGGTGTTGCCCGTGCGCAGCACGCCCGCCGCGTCGGCGAACACGTTCGGACGGCCCTCGAAGACAAAGGCGACGATGCCCAGGGGCGACACCACTTGCTCGACTTTCCAGCCGTCATGCTCGGTGCAACTGATCACCTTGCCCCGGGTGGCCGGCGCATCGCGCCAGGCCCTGAGTCCGGCGATCATGTCGCGGCGCATGAGCTCATCGGCCAGCAGGCGCGTGGTGGAACGTCCGCGCGCCTTGGCCCGTTCGATGTCCGCCAGGTTCGCGGCTTCGATCAAGGCCCAGCAATCCGGGGTTTCCAGGCGTTGGGCAAACAGATCGAAGAACGCGTCGATCGCCTGATCCGATACCGCGGACATCGCCTTGAATGCCGCTTGCGCCCGTTCGATCGCGACAGTCGCCGCTTGCTGGTCCGCCACGGGAATCAGCAACAATTCACCGCTGAGCTGCTCCACCAGCAAGTGGTCACCGGGCTGGAAGCGCGCTGCCAGTTCGGGGCTGACCACCGTGACACGGTTACCGGCGAAAGGGATCGGGGTGCCAGCAACCAGACGTTCGAGCGCAAGAGACATGAATCGGTTACACCATGTAATGGGCGGTTGGAAAATGTATAGCAAAATCAGTGAAGCGTCATCAGCGCCACCCCTGGGCGCCCTATGTAGCCGACCGGGGTCGTCAATCAGCCAAGTATCACAGTGTGTACAGCCCCCCTCCCGACACACCCCGCCGCTATTACCCGCCAGCAAAGACACATCGCAGATACACCGGCTTGATGAAATGTGCCTCTCGATCGGCTAAGCCGGCCGTTGCCCATATTCCTGACTGAACGGAGATCTCGTCCATGAGCACCTCACTCTCTACGGCCGTCAAAGGCCTGCACCTGAACCTCGACCGTACCGGTAGCTGGATCGCGCCTCTGACCCTGCGGGTGTTCCTCGCCTGGGAGTTCTTCGAATCAGGCCTGGAAAAATTCAATGGCCAGAACTGGTTCGCCGATATCCAGGATCGTTTTCCATTTCCGTTCAACCACGTGTCGGCCACGTTGAACTGGGAACTGTCGATGTGGGCCGAACTGATTTGCGCACTCGCCCTGTTGATCGGCCTGGGGACGCGGGTTTCCGCCTTCATTCTGATCGTGGTCACCCTCGTCGCGACCGCCGCCGTTCACTGGCCGGCCGATTGGTCTACATTCAGTGAGCTTGCCCAGGGTTACGCCATCAGCGACAAGGGGCACGGCAACTTCAAGCTGCCGCTGATCTACCTGGCGGCCTTTATGCCGCTGTTACTCTCTGGCGCCGGCAAGCTCAGCGTCGATGCGCTGCTGGCGCGATTCTTCTGGCGTCACAACTCTCGTTGAAATGTTACCGTGGCAAGCTTCACTTCCCACTTCACTTGTGTAGACAGGAGCCATCATGAGCGTGACCACCCAATGGATCGAGATCGACAGCGCCGAGGGTAAATTCGGCGCTTACCTGGCCATCCCGCATACCGGCAAGGGTCCGGGGATCGTGCTGATCCAGGAGATCTTCGGCGTGAATGAGCACATTCGCTCGGTCGCCGAGCAATACGCTGCCGACGGCTACCTGGTCATTGCACCGGACCTGTTCTGGCGCAGCGGCCAGCGCATCGAACTGAGCTACGACGAAGCCGGCTGGAAACGTGCCGTCGAGTTGATGAACGCCACCGACGTCGGCAAGGCCCAGAAAGACATCGAACTGGCCATTGACGCATTGAAAGCCCAGCCGGGCCTGGACGGCGGGATCGCCTCTATCGGCTATTGCTTTGGCGGCCTGCTGTCCTACCACACCGCCGCGAATGGGCTGGTGGACGTGGCCGTTGCCTATTACGGCGGCGGGATCCAGAACCAACTGGAGCGCGCCGATGAGATCGACGTGCCGCTGCTGATGCATTTCGGTGAAGAGGACAGCCACATTCCGCTGGACGCCGTGGAGAAAATCGCCGAGCGTTTCGAGAACAACGACAACGTGGAAATCGTCGTGTACCCGGAGGCGGAACATGGCTTCAACTGCTCGCATCGTGACAGCTACAACCAGCGCGCGGCGGCTGAGGCCCATGGCAATACGTTGATCTTTTTGGGTCAGGAATTGTAAGTCCGGTCGGGCTTGCTTGCGATATTCGTGTACACCGCGATTCCTGTGGGAGCGAGCTTGCTCGCGATGGCGGCGTGACAGACGGCATTTATGTCGACTGACACGGCCTCTTCGCTGGCAAGCCAGCTCCTACAGGGGGCCGGGTACATCCGCGGAATCAGGCCGCCTTCAACTGGCAGCGCTGATTACACCTCTTCCGGTTGGTGCACTGCGGCCAGTTTCGGATGTGCACTGCGTTCATGCACATGCGCCGTCGGCGTGCGGTCGATCAGCAGGCCCAACAGTTCCGGCCGGCTATAATGCCCACGCGAATCCATCATCCGTTTGCGCTTATCGATCAGCCCCATATCGAGATCGACAATCACCTCGCCCTCACCTTCGGTCAGCGACCCCAACACCACCCCATCCGGGCTGATGATGGCGCTGAAGCAACCACCGGAAATCGGACCGATGGGGCAACCCGTGTCGGCCATGATCTGCGCCTGTTGCTCAGGGTTCAGCCAGGCCGTGGAATTGACCACGAAACAGGCCGATTCCAGCGCATGCTGACGAATGCTGACTTCCATTTGCGAAGTGAACAGCTCCCCTGCAAACGACCCCGGATACATCGCCGCATGGATCTGTTCGCCATCGGCCATCAAGGCATAACGGGCCAGCGGATTGTAATGTTCCCAGCACGCCAGTTGGCCGATGCGGCCCACCGCGCTGTCGGTGGCGCGCAAGCCCGAGCCGTCGCCCATGCCCCAGATCATGCGTTCGTGATAAGTCGGAGAAATCTTGCGCCGATGCTGGATCAGCGTGCCGTCGGCATCGAACAGCAACTGCGCGTTGTACAGGGTGCCGCCATCTCGTTCGTTGACCCCGATGGAGACCACCATGCCGGCCTGTCTGGCGGCGGCACTGATGGCTTCGGTGGCGGCCGAAGGGACTGTGACGGCCTGATCCAACAGTTTGAGGTGCTCGGCGCCCATCTGGAACGGTGACTGCACGAACGAGAAGTACGGGTAATAAGGCACGATGGTTTCCGGGAACACGGCGAACTGTACGCCCTGGTCACCGAGTTCGAGAATCTTCTGCACCACTTTGTCGACAGTGCCTTCACGGCTGTAAAGAACGGGACTGATTTGTACGGCGGCGGCTTTTACGAGGGTCATGGCGGTGATCTCATTAGACAGTGGACTCCAACGAGATTAAAATTACGCTAATAATATTACGGCTGAAATGTCAAATACACCACCTTTCAGGACACCACTACCCTGTAGGAGCTGGCTTGCAGCGAAGGCGGCGTATCAGGCTGACATTAATGTTGACTGACCCACCGTCTTCGCTGGCA